>JBBEBV010000429.1:3352-9443 GCA_040882165.1 Bacteroidota bacterium | reverse complement strand
GACTGTCCGAGAACTGCCATACGGCGGGAAGCCAGATTCTCCTCGTCGGTGAAGAATGCGCCCCTGGCGACGCTGAAGTTTCTCACATTCTGAAAGTCGGGGGTTGTGCCGACAACGGTCGTGTTCGTGCTGATGTTCCCGTATTTGACTTGCACCTTTTTACTCTGCACAGGCACTGCGGCCCTGACGGCCGAACACTCGCGCAGGATCGCGTCTGCATCTGAAAGAGTGAGCGTTGTGACCGTGCCCCGGATTTGCTGGCGTCCTGCACTTTTCTGCACCTGTCCTGCGTTCACAACCAGCAGGTTAGTTCCCATCGCTTCTATTTTCGACAGCACCTCCTCCTGAGCACCATTCCCAATGGCGACCATAACGACGACGGCCGAGACGCCGATAATAATACCCGAAAGCGCCAATGCCGTCCTCAGTTTATGAGTTGCCAACTGCTTGCGCGAAATGCGGATGCTGCGAGCGATCTTCATTACGCTCTCAATGCCTCAATCGGCTGCAGCGCTGCAGCTCTTTTCGCGGGCTGCAATCCTGCGAGTATTCCAACCAGACTTGAGAAGACGACCCCGATCGTGACGCTTTCCCATGAGATGGAGGTCGGGATTTGTGTGATGGCTTCGAGAAGCTTCGCGCCGATTTCCCCTAAAACAATGCCTATCACGCCACCGGTCAACGTCACTGCTGTTGCCTCGTACAGAAATTGGAGCATAATGTCCTTGCTCTGTGCGCCTACAGCCTTGCGCAAGCCGATTTCTTTGCGACGCTCATTCACTGAAATAAGCATAATGTTCGCAACCACAACTCCACCTGCGATGAGCGAGATGCCGGCCACGAGCGCAAGGAAGATGTTGAACGTGCCGGCCACTTGTTCCGCCATCCTCGTGACTTCGGTTGGCGTCGTGATGGTAAAATCATCCGGAGTTTCAGCCGCCAATGTGTGCCGTTCACGAAGGAGCGCTTTGATCTCCGCCGCGGTCTTCTCCATGTCCTTTGCCGTGGTCAGACGCACTTTGATGGCAGAAACGTAGTCAACGTTTGTCACGCGCCTCATCAGCGTGCTGAGCGGTATGTAGATGCGGTCGTCCATGTCTCCTCCGCCCGGGCTGGTTCCCTTCGCCTGCATGATTCCTTTGATTTCAAACGGCACGTTCCCGATGCGAAGTTGTTCGCCGATGGGATTTGCCGTTCCGAACAATACCTTTTGCACTGTGGGACCGATAACACATACACGCGCGAGACTTTCCAGATCCTCGTCCGTGATGAAGTCACCCTCCGCTGCATCCCAATCCCACACGGGGGCCCACGAGGGCGTAACGCCAACCACCATTGTAGTTATGGACTTGTCCTGGAGCTTGACGTCTGCCTGCCGCTTCTGGCCAAAAGGGGCAACGTCGCTGATGGTCTTAATCTCCTCTTTCATCGCTACAACATCCTCGAGTTTCAGCGACGTCGTCGGTTGGCCCCCCGACGGCTGACCCATCTCACGTCCTCCTCCTGCAAAGACCATCAACCCTTCGAGACCAAACTTCTTCACGCGTTCCATGATCCGGTCCTGAGCACCCAGCCCCGCCGAGACGATAAGCGTCAGAGCCGTGATGCCAATGACGATCCCGATCATCATTAGGAATGTTCTGAGCTTGTTTCTTCCCAATCCCCTGAAGGCAACTTTCAGCACTCTACTTGTTTTCATTGGACACCTCCTGAGAACCAAGAGTGATCATCTCCTCGTCTGCAACTCTCGGCTGAGGATTCACTTCATCGCTGACGATTCTTCCATCGGCAATCTTTATGATGCGATGAGTGTGTTCGGCGATATCTGGCTCGTGCGTCACGAGCACAATCGTTCTGCCCTTGTCTTTCAATTGTTGAAAAAGCGCCATAATTTCAAGGCTCGAGCGGCTGTCGAGGTTTCCCGTCGGCTCGTCGGCGAAGATGATTTCCGGGTCGGTCACGAGCGCCCGTGCAATCGCCACGCGCTGCTGCTGACCGCCGGAAAGCTCGCTCGGATTATGATGAACGCGGTCCGCCAGTCCGACCGACTCTAATGCTTGCCGGGCAAGCCGCGTAATATCGGTCTTGTCCGAGTAGATAAGAGGAAGCTCAACGTTCTCCAGCGCGTTAGTGCGTGCCAGCAAGTTGTATGACTGAAACACGAAACCGATTTTCTGGTTGCGTATTTTGGCAAGCGATTCATCGCTGAGCGTGCTTACTTCCACATCGTCCAATTTCAGGGAACCGGCTGTCGGCTTGTCGAGACACCCGAGAATGTTCATGAGGGTCGATTTGCCGGAGCCCGACGCTCCCATAATGGCGACATATTCGCCCTTCCGAATCTCCAGGGAGACGTCTTGCACCGCATACACTTCTCCTCCGCCTCCTTTGTTGTAAACCTTTGTCAGGTTTGCTGCTTGAATCACGACGTTATTCATGGAATGTTCTCCTATTGTTGTCAATGGTTTTACAGAGATAAGAATTCATGTTCCTCAGAACTGCGCCGACAGACCAATAATCGGCAACACTCCGAAGTCATACCGTGGCGTGGTCGTGATGATGCCGTCTGAATCAACCTTGTAAGAATACGAAAGAATATTCTGACGGTTATAGACATTCCACAGGTCGAGGTACGCCGTTAATGTCCAGGAGCTGAAATGGAATTTCTTATCAAGCCGGACATCAAGCTTGTGGTACGCCGGATAGCGGGCCGAGTTGTATTCACCGTCCACAACATAGTACGACCCGTTCTTCATCCCCGCACCGACGACCGGCGTGTACGGGTTGCCGGACGCGTACTGAAACTTTACACCGAGCTGCCAGCTCTCCGAAAGCTCCACCCCTCCGATCAGATTCACGATGTGCGGACGGTCGAACTCAAAGTAGTAGAGAGGGAGACGGGCTGCATCTCTGCGCTTCGAAACTGAATAGGAATATGAGGCGCTTCCGACAAACCCGTTGGTGAACTTCTTCTGGAACGACAGCTCCAGACCTTGTGCGAAACCGCTGCCAGTGTTCCTCAAAACATCCGTCGTGTCCGATCCCACAATAACCTCTGCGAGGTCCTTGTAATACAGCTCGATCGTTCCTCTGGTGTCTTCCGCAAAAAGATGCTCGAATCCCACGACGTAATGCGTGGCAAGACTGCTCCGGAGCGATAGATTGTCCGGATCAAGTGCAATCTGGTAAGGTGCTGGCGTCTGATAGAACTTGCCATACGCTGCGTTGATGGACGTGTTCGCGGTGAAATGATAGGACAGAGAGAGGCGTGGACTAACACTGCGCTCATCCGTAAAAGAAAAATAGTCGTACCGCATGCCTGTGGTGAGGACAAGTGTCGGAATCGGGCTCCATGTGTCCTGTAAAAAGAACGACACTTTGTTGCTTGTTTCAGGCAGATAGGAAACCGAGGAGGCTGGAATGATCTGTCCGACCCGTGTCGTATCTGCTGGCCTCCATGTAGTGTGTTTCGAGTCGATCAAGCGGACCTGAGCACCGCCTTTCAGTTCGAGTCCGCGACTGATCTGATACGTGATCTCATTCTTGAAGGAATAGCTGCCTTCGACTATGTCCTCACCTCGCAGTGAGCGGTTTGTTTCCGTCCCCTGCAATGTATTCCACCCATTGCTTGAAAAGGAGACGGTCGTCAAAGCATAGGCCTTTGGTGAGAAGAGATAGCGCCAGTTGACGCCTAGGGCGGTTCCGTAGTCGTCCCGCGTCAGAAACTCATATTTTGAGACGGTCGACTCCCCCTTTGGGGAACCTTCACGAGAAATCTGATCAAGGGAATAGAATCCCACGAGGCTAACGCGGCTCTTCCGATCAAGATCATACGTGAGTTTCCCCACGACATCATAATAGCTTGGAGCCACGGGACGATTCAAAAGCGATGTCAGTAAATCGAAGAACCCACGACGAGCTGAAACAATCATCGTCGCCCCTCCAGGTGCCGGCCCATCAGCCATTACGCCGAATCCCGAAACGTTTGTGTTGATGTCGAGATTGTGAAGTTCCTTGTTCCCTTCGATGAGCGACATATGAAAGACAGACGACATCTTGTCGCCATACTGTGCCGGAAACCCACCAGTCATGAATTCCACTTCTCGCAGAAGGATTGGGTTAACGATGCTGATAATGCCCATTGATTCACCCGTCCGGGCGAAGTGAATGGGATTGTAGATTTCAATGTTATCGAGAAGCGTGAGATTCTCATCAGGGCTTCCGCCGCGGACAATCAATTGGGCACTCCTTCCTCCGGCCGTTGCAACACCGGGCAGTGACTGCATCACACGAAAGATATCCTCTGCCGAGCCAGCTGAACGGCGGATCTCCTGTGCCGATAATGTCCGGTAACTGACAGTACGATCGACAGGCTTCTGGAAATACTCTCCGGTGACAGTCACTTCACTCACTCCGATTTCAGTAGGTGATAGCGAGAAGTACACAGTAGTATTGCGGGAATGCGTGACGACGACGTCTTCTTTTATCGCCGGAGTATACCCAACATATGAAGCCTTGAGTTGATAGATCCCGGGAGCAAGGCTTTTGATAGTGAAATAGCCCTGTTCATTCGTTGCAGCCCCCATACTCGTTCCAAGAACCGTTATGTTGGCGAATGGAAGCGGTTGCTTGGTGACTGCATCACGCACCTCACCCGAGATATTTCCAACCCCCTCCTGAGAGAAAAGAGGCTGAGCAAGAAGAGTTAGTGAAAGCGCTGTGATTAAGAGAACAAGAAGTCTGTTTCTAAAATCCATTGTTTTTGAATTTATGTCGGTTTAGGAAATAGTTGATGACATTGTTCATCTGTTTTCTCCTGTTTTCTCGCCGGGGCTATTTGTTTTCAGGGACGAGCACCCGGTCTCCTTCTTTTAGTCCATTGATAATCTCCGTAAAGCCGTTGTCCTTCCAGCCAACTTTCACTTTGCGTTGGATCTTCTTTTCACCTTCAGTCACCGTTACATAGCGCTCTCCTCGCTCGCGTATGATGGCGTTTGTCGGAACTGCCAGGACGTTCTTTCGTGTCTCGAGGGATATTGTCACATTCGTTGTCATCTCGGGTCGCAGGGTCTTTCCCTGGGAGTCGGCGATTACCACCGTCACGATGTAGTTCACGACGTTGTCTTGGATGACAGCCTTGGGATAGATGGCAGTGACTTTGCCTTTGAAGTCGGTGTCGGTATACGTGTCGACGGTAAAACTCGCTTCTTGTGCGACCTGGATTTTTCCGATATCGGTTTCGTCCACGAACGCCTGCACCTCGAGCCGACGGAGGTCGATAATGCTTACGAACGTCGGCGCGGCAAGACTTGCCGACACGGTTTCGCCTTCTTGGGTGGAGACCGATGCAATTACGCCCGACGTGGGACTATAAATTCTCGCGTAGCTCAACTGTACCTTCGCGAACTCTAGGTTCGCCTCCGCCTGCTTGAGCTGTGCCAGTGCCGTTTTCTCTGCGTTGTCCGCAACATCAACTTGCTGTTGTGAGACAAAGTTCTGGCTTAACAGCGAACGCTGGCGCTCAGCATTGATTTTCGCATACTCATAGTCGGCTTGAGCTTTTGCAACCGCCGCACTGTTCTGATTAAGCTTCGCCTGCAGTTCCGCATCGTCAAGCTCGGCAATGAGTTGACCGGCTTTCACGAAGTCGCCGATGTTCGACTGCAGCCGTTTGACGACGCCCGAAATACGCGAGCCTACCTTCACTTCCGCCCCCACCATCGGCTTGATGATGCCAGTCGCAAGCACCGTCGAGCCGATGTCGCGGCGAGCTACGAGCATTGTTTCTGCAGTGGATGCTTTCTCGCCTTTTCCGCGCAGCACTGAATTGCCGACAAATGCGGCGACAGCAAGCAACAACGTGACGCCACCGACGATATACCATTTCCGTTTCATGCTATTTCTCCTGTGTATCTCTTGTGCCTAATGATCGCTCCAATGAAGCCACGGCAATTTTGAAATCTGCTAACGCCTCGATGTGGCTTTGTTCGGCCGTCAACAGTGCTGTTTGCGCATCCGTCACATCAATCATTGAGCCGATGCCTTCTTTGTATTCCCCCTCAGAAATGTTCATGTTCTCTTGCGCGTTCTC
>JBBEBV010000429.1:0-3252 GCA_040882165.1 Bacteroidota bacterium | reverse complement strand
TCACTTTCTGCCACTGTGTAATGTGACGAGAGAAGTTGAGGATTGTTCTGGAGGGAAACGGCGACACATTGCTCAAGCGTAAGCGGGGCGTGAGGAGCCTGCTGTGCCTGAGCTGTAAAAAACAAAATGGCCAGCAAGGTGCTAACGGACCCGGAAAGCGCACGAATACTCAACGAACTATCCTCCTCATTGTGAAAGCTTATAGTGATTAGACACGCGGAGGGGAGAAAACTTGCGGTCGAGGGGGCAGCAAGTCGCTTGAGAAACGTGAAACGTAAGGTTTGTCAGCGTTGACGGCGTCCGGGCATCTGCTGATCGGACGCAGAAGCAAACCGCTGCAAAACGATGGCGTAGAATTTCTGTTGCTGTTCGGGAGTGAGTATGCCCTTCACCGATAGAAGATGATCTATCACCTTCCTTTGGGCCGAGGACTGCAAAACGCCAATCTGATCAACGATCTGACTGATCCTCGCTCTCTCGGGCTCCTCCTGCCACAGTTCCTTGAGAAGTTGCGTGCGCACCGCGGCAAGCTGAGCTGAGAGTGAGTCGAGCTCGGCGTGCAACAGCGTTCGGTATTCTTGAAGCGATGCAATCTGTTCCGGTGAAAGCGAAAGCTCACTCTTCATCTGCTCGAAACCCTGGCCGGGAGTTTCTGCCGGACAGGGGGCACTTGGCTCGCTCCAGCGATTGTAGAGGATTGTCCCGAGGACTGCAACGTTTACAACCGTTAGAATGAGTGCTGCGTACACAATGATTCTTTTGCTCATACACGTTCCTCACTATTTGGAGTTTGATCCATTGACCAGTGTGATTCCCAGGGAGCCGGGGGGGACCAGATCGAATTGGTCGAGACCAAACTCCTCTGCGGGCTCAAAGCGTTGATCTGCAATTTGTGATCGCCAAGATTCACTGCCCGTGGAAAGTGAACCGATATAGATCCCCATTACAACTGCAGCGACAGCCGCAAGAGCAGGGAGCGGGCGAAGAACGTATCGTTTCATAATCTCTCTCCAGTCCGGAAGTGCGATTTGTTCTTCTTCATGCTCGCGCATCCGGCGCTCGATTCTGGACCAGAGATAAGGCGGAGGTTGTGCTCGCTCGCTTGTATCTTCAGATCGCCAGGCGGCCGCAAGGAGCTTAAGTTGTCGGCTGCAGAGTGTGCAGTGCAAAAGATGATCTCGGATGGCCTGATCTTCCGATTCGGGCAAATCACCATCCAGATACAGGAGCATCCTTTCTTGAATATCTTTGTGATTCATACCTATCACCTTCCTGGATATTGGACACATCTTGCCCACAAAACTTGCGCTCCTCATAAATCCTTCAGCAGTGGCGCGAGTTTTCTGGCCAAGTTTCTCTTGGCCCGGTGCAGGCGGGATTCCACGGAGGCCACCGATGTCTGCATAACCTCGGCGATTTCTTCGTAGGGCAATCCTTCATAACGGTGGAGAATCAGGGCAACGCGCTGCTGTTCTGGAAGCGCACTGATCGCTGTCTGGATGATCTGCTTTGTCTCTTCTCTTTCCGCCGCAATGTCGGGCGTATCGTCGCTGGAGACGATATCCCGCGATGGCAGCTCATTTTCAGGCTCCTCAAGAAATCCAAGCGAAAGCCAGCGTTCGCGTTTTCTCCTGCGTTGGTGGTTCAGGGAGAGGTTTACGGCAATACGATAGAGCCACGTGGAAAGTCGCGCCTCCCCGCGAAACTGCAAGAGGGCATCGTAGGCGTGAAGGAAAACGTCCTGTGTAACATCATCAGCATCTGCGCGGTTGCCGAGAATACGGTGGCAAACGTTGAACACCAGGGAACTGTACGTTTTGAACAACTCTCCATAGGCAGTTCGATCTCCCTGCTTGAGCCTCGCTATAAGTTCATCATCGTGCATCGGGCAACCTGGTATTCTCTTGTTTCACCGTTCGACGCATTTGTGTGAGATCTTCAAAACCTTCCGTGCAGACCTGGACAAACCGCCCACGCCGTCTTCTCTAGCCCGGCGATTCTCCTTCACATCTGAATTCCTTCTCCAGCAATTCTTTGGCGGTCGCGTTGGATGTGCCTGTCGCACGCCAACGCTGAGAGCACTGTCGCCAGCAGTTGCACTCGCTTCGGCGCACCAGAGCTTGAGCACGCTCGCTGCATAGGTGGGCCCCTTTCATCACTCCGTAAGCTTCTTCTCGGCAGTTGAGACCATTCCACAGGCATCCGTTACGGCGAGAGCGAAGAGCTCCTCCGTTTCCGCCTCATTCAGGGTGCGCGTCGATATCATCGTATGAAGGTCCTCAGGCGTCCTGCCAGTTTGGAGCACGAGACTTGCAGCCCCGAGCACGGCCTGCGCTGCAGCCCTCTGAGCATCATCTCGGCTCAGCCCCAACTTGATCGAGGCATCACGGAGGGCCTTGATCACAGGGAAAATGTAGGTCGGACCAACCGCCGTCAAAGCTGTGGCAGCGTTCATCAGGCGTTCTTCAATCTGCAAGCTTGTTCCGAATACGTCGAGGAAGCTCCGGATCAGAGGGAGGTCAGCCTCGCCAATGTGCTTGCCGAGGCAATACGGATTCATCCCCTCGCCGACGAGTGATGGGGTATTCGGGATGGCACGCACAACAGGTACCGGCTTGCAGAGAACGCTTTCGATGAGCCATGTTGGTACGGCGGCTGCGAGCGATAGTATGATTTGTTTCTCATGAATCGACTGACAGCTTTCCGAAAGAACCGCTTTCACCACGCCCGCCGGCATAGCGAGAACGACGATGTCTCCAAAGTCCGCCCCTCTTCTGTTGTCGGTGGAAACTTGGATTCCAAACTGTTTCCTCAGTTCCTCGAGGCGATCCTCCTGCGGATCCGTGGCGATGATCTGATCCGGCCTGGAGACGCCTGCTTTCAGAAGTCGTTCGATGAATACACCCGCGATGATGCCTCCGCCGAGGAAGGAGAATTTTTTGTTGATAATGTCGCCGTAGGACATAGTCACCTCCGTGTTAGCTTGAACCGCTTCATCTCATCGCAATGCGATGATGACTCGCCGATTGCCTGAGCCTGAATCAAATCGCATGCCCTTGAGCACATTCCGCCGGCCGAGCAACACCTGGTCCGCAATGGCGAATGCCATGCTGCATCCCCCTAGTTTCCTTGTGTGGAACTATTATCTGCTTGCCCAAATCGATCGACCTATGCAAGGTCTTTCGTACTGCACGCGTCGCACTCGAACTGAAGGGTCGAGTGATCGATCTCGTGCTTGTCGTGCAGCGTTGC
>JBBEBV010000428.1:0-1573 GCA_040882165.1 Bacteroidota bacterium | reverse complement strand
TCGATCGAAAGAAGACGGCGCATGGGGATGCTAAAAGCCTGTGGATGTGGGGGTCGTTTCAGTGCCCCACCAATAAACAGCAATGCCGGCAAAGATGCAAATGGGGAATATCTCCCATCGCGAGAGGGGAGCTCCAAGAAGGGCGATTACTCAATTTACTTTTTCCATGTCGGATAGTGTCTGAGCGCCTCCTCCGGAGCATACGTGTACCACGCGTACCCGGTCCTTCTCTCACGTTCGACCTCGGCCATGGAATAGAGCCGTTTCCCTTTCCGGTCGCTGAAGAGCGGTTTTCCGGTGCCGAGCTCATAAAACCTTGCCCAGATGGCTGGGGCATGTGGATCCTGAACCACGACCTTGTCACTACGGCTCTTGTGATAGATGAATTGTTCCGCTGGGGCATCGATTTCTTCGACCCTTATCCCAATGATCCGTGAACTCCGGAACCATTGCACCGCAGCCTCCACCGCCGCAATGATCTCTGGAGTGGGATTCCGTATGCTCATCAGGAACAACGCAACCTCGGCCCCTTCCTGGCCGCTGATCGAGGGCAACTCATAAATCCTCGCTTCCCGGGGGCTGAAGTCGATGTTGTCGTGCTGCTGACACCAGGCTGTCAGGAGCCCCTTCTCCCGGATCTGGCATCGGAGAATGGAATCCACGCCTCGTCTGAAAGCCTCTGCAACCTTCGTCCTGAGTTCCTCTTCTATGAACGCGTACTGGGGTTCTTTCTCCGCAATATTTTGGAGAGTCTTCATCACACCGATCATCGCCCCGTCGTTAAACGTGATGTATTTTCGGTAACCGGAGGTGTCGGGAAAGAACTGCGGCCAGCCGCCGTTGGGGTATTGAGCTGAAAGGATATACCGGATGCCACGAAGACATGCTTCCTCGTAGCGTTTGTCGGATGTGGCGGTGAATGCTCTTGCAAGATACTCCACCTGCGTATAGGTTGCCCCGTTGTCAAACCCTGTGTTGAGCTCCTCTGTTGCCCGCAGCACGGCCTCCCGTTGTTCCGGTGTCAGAACGGCAAGCATATCGTAATTCTTCGGCCATCCGCCGTTGGACTTCTGGAAGAGGAGGATATTGTCCGCGATCATTTTGATTTCGACAGGCTTATACCGTCGCTGATCTTTTAATGGGACGATGATCCGATCTTCATCCTGGATGTCGTACCAGTGATGGGAACTGTCATAGAACCCGCTCAAGTCGATTTCATGATGTGATCCGGGTTTACGGATCTCTTGAGTGCAAGCGGGAAATGTTGCCACGATGACGATTGTGGCGACAAGCCCCTTCAGCAGGAACGAAGAAAACGTTTTGGTACGGTTCATGAAAGGTAACTGCTCATCAGTGGTGAAAAGAATTTCGTTGATCCTTGTGTTTTACGGCTTCGGATATTTTTTAATGACGAGGTACTTCAAGGTTGTATCACCGACGTTCCGGATGCCGTGTTCGCTGTTCGGCGGACAATAAAAGCTCGCATACGGTTGAACGACTTTCCTGGCTCCGTTCAGGTAAAACTCCGCAGTCCCTTCCAGAACAAAGAACATCTCATCCTCCGGGTGCCGAT
>JBBEBV010000427.1:0-1576 GCA_040882165.1 Bacteroidota bacterium | reverse complement strand
CCCGGACGCTTCGATCACCCCACCCATCGGCGGGAGTCGTTTTGGCATGATAGAAAATCCAGTCCTCGCTCCCGTCAGTCGATGTGATGAACGAACAATGGCCCACACCCCACACCGAATCGGTTGGTTCAAACACGGGTCCGACCTTCCGCCATGCCGCGGGATCCAGGATGTTCCCCCCCGTGTTCACGAGCATCCCGAGGCGATAGTGACGTGTCCAGCTCGCACTGGCCGAATAGACAATGAAAAGTTTTCCTTCCCCGTGAAGGAGCTGCGGCCCTTCACAGAGCGGCATCACATGCCGCTCCCATGGTTCAGTCGGTTCGGCGAGCAGAACCCGCGGGGATGAGATCGTGATGGGGTCCGCCATGCGCGCACCGTACAGATTTTGCAGGCCGTCGGTTGTGCCGGGCCACCCGGACCAGAAAAAATACAACTCATGACCGGATTGTAGCAGCGTTCCGTCGATAGCCCATCCTTCCGTCTCAAGCAATGTCGGTTCACCGTAGGGTCCGAACGGAGAATCAGTCTCCGACCGGATGACCCACATGCGATGGTTCTCGTTTCTTCCATCGTCCGCTGCGAAATAAAGGTACCATCGACCCCGAAGAAAATGAAGTTCAGGAGCCCAGATATTCCTGCTGCAGGGACCGGCTGCCGGGGCTTTCCACACGACCCGTAGTTTTGCCCGGGCCAGATTCATAAAGTCTCTTGTTTCCCGGATCGCGATGCCGGTTCCCTTGCTCTCCGAGTAGTAGAACAGATTACCATGCCGGACGATCCATGGATCCTGTGACGGAGCCGGCAAAAGGGGGATGGCGTTTTGATCATGCTCCTGGGCAGGGACTCCACCCCGGCAAATTGCATCATGCGCAAAAAGGAACAGCCCGGCAAAAGAATTTATTTGTTCCGATACTCCCACGCCGGAAAGTGATGCCGCCAGAATGCCCATGAAGAAAACGGTGTTGATCACCTTACTTCACCCGGTCGAAAAACTCTTTCTGCAACTCGAGAGTTTTCGTGTCAGCCTTAACCGTTTTCAGGGCATTGACCAACGACTCGATCCGGTGCTCGGTGACAAGCTCGCCGAGTTCGCGAGTCCCGGCGCTTCCCTCGCCTGCATAGTGGTTCGGGTAACTCGCATACCACCAGATGCCGGTGTAGAGATCGGGGATGGAGAGGCGCTTCTGGTTCTTCCCGGATTCCCTGTCGGCGCGGTCGAGCTGAACGAGGTCGGGACGCAAATAAAGCATGGTGGAGGTTTCCCTCTCTAAACCATTGCGTGCGATTTCATCGCATGTCGTTTCCAGCATGTCCCACACCAACCTGCTCGGCAGAGCAAACGTCCCGGGCTGGTGCCTGGCTTCGTAGATCTGACCGTAGAAATAGTCGGGGAAGACGACAGCGTACTCGCGGGCTGTGGCGCGTTTGGCCCACTCGCGGACGTGGATCAGGTCCGAACCGATGGGGACGTGAGGTCCATGTTTCTCGAGAACGCCGATGGGGAGGATGCACGTGGAGGCCGAACGCTCGAGTGCCGCCGGCCAGTCCGTGGCAGTGAGCTCATCCCAACGAG
>JBBEBV010000426.1:0-1582 GCA_040882165.1 Bacteroidota bacterium | reverse complement strand
GAGTGAGACCTCGGCAGGAGCGCTTTTTGCATCGACGAGCTCAGCCCAAAGATGCTCCTCGTACGTCTTGATCGTCGGTTTGTCCTCTGTCATCGTCCACTTGAAACGGATGTAGGAGTTCAAGTGACTGTCGGGAAGATGGTGGACAACCTGACGCACCGTCCATCCCCCCTCCCGGTACGGCGTATCGAGTTGCCGGTCGTCAAGTCCCTTCACTGCCTCCTGAAGCTTCGCAGGAGCCTCCTCGATTTGTTGAATAAGGACACGACGCTCGTCATCGCTAATCGATGGCTTCGCTGTGAATTTGCCAATGGGGTAGCGCAGGTCGGTCATTGGGTCTCTCCAAAAAAAAGTTTGAAGTTTAGGGTTTAAAGTTGGCGAACCAAGATCAGCCAAGGTCCAAATAGTAAGGTGCTAACGCATCCCAAATACGTACAGCGCTGTTCCAAAGAGTAGCACGCTGTCGCGTGCTTTAATGGTAGGCCGCTGGCGGCCTCCGGCGGTTGAAGGTCTGATTTTGGATTTTGGAATTTGGGGTTTGGGATTTGATTTTTACTCTTTCCCTTTATTGCTGTTTTTCAACAAGAATAATGCGTCCATCCTGGTCTGTGACAAGGACGCGGTTCTTGCCGAGCGGGACCGGTGTGTGCACGATAGTCACTCCAACGCGGTGACGCCACAGAACATTCCCGGAAACTCCCTCCAGGGCATACACCAGGCCGTTCTTTGTTCCGAAGAAGACCACCCCCTCTTCCTCAACCGGCATCGAAGGATCGATGTCGTATCCGTACTTGCAGTCGGTGACCCAGACCATCTCCGGCGTCGGTGCGGAAGCGGAGAAGGCTACAACCGTATCGGTCATACACCGTGCGAAGATGCGTTTCCCGTCGCCGGAGATCCCCACCGTCTCGCGCACCTGGTACCGATTGGTCCGCCAAACAGTCTTACCCGTTGTAACATCAACGGCTGTCATATAGCGGTCCGGAGCGGCGATGAAAATCTTCCCGTCGGAGGCAACAGGCCAGACGGCGGCGGGCGAAAGAAGAGGACCGGCATTACCGTTCGACCACTTCCAGCGTAGCGAGCCGTCTCGCTTGTCCAGACAGTAAAGATACGTATCCCACGCTCCGAAGATCACATTTCCTTCGTACAATAAGGGTTTCGTCTCGACGAACCCGGAAACGCCGGAAAACTCCCATTGTTTTTTTCCGGTCCGGAGGTCGAGGGCACGGAAGATACCGTCGCTCCCCCCAATATAAACGATTCCTCCCTCGATGGTAGCCCCAGCCACGACCGGCGCGCCGGTAGCTACTTTCCACTCAAGTTTGCCGGTCTTGACATCCATACAATAAATATTCTTATCGGTCGAACCAATCACCACCTTGCCATTGGAAATATCGGGGGTCGAGTACACGGCCGAACCCGTCTTGTATCTCCACTGTTCGCTTCCATCTTCCGCCGAGAAGCAGAAGACAAAGCCGCTGCTGTTGCCGACCACAATATGCCCTTCCCAGACCGCGGGGGTAGATGCGATCGTATACCCGGTCTTCTGCTCCCAGACGACCTGAACATCCGGATACTC
>JBBEBV010000425.1:0-1585 GCA_040882165.1 Bacteroidota bacterium | reverse complement strand
ATGCGTCGAAAATGCGAGCTCCTCACGACGTGTCGCCATTAGTAAGTAACAAAACGAAATGCATTACTCGCTAATTTGACTGTGTATTGTTCTTGACTCGACTTAACCCTTTTTGTAGACAGCCTCTCGCGGCATGGATTGCCAGGAAGGGAGCTGTCGATGGAACGACGTTACAAGGTTCGACTGCAGGAGTTGTTGGACGACGCGGTTGTGCATCCCGCGCAGTTGCAAGGGATGCTGGCACGGCTGGAGCGGTTCGTGGAACCGTTTGCCGCTTGCCTGGTGCGGAGCAAACAACGCGTGCTCGCACAAAGATATGTGGCTGGTCTGGTGTCGCAGGTCCAGCGGAAGAACGTGGAGTCGATCGCCTACCATCACGACACGGATCGGCAGATGTTGCAGAAGTTTGTCGGTCAGTACACCTGGGACCACCAACCGCTCGTGGGGGAACTGGTGCGGCAGGTCGGCGCGACGTTGGGTTGTCCCGAGGGAGTGTTGGTGTTCGATCCTTCGGCGTTTCCCAAGAAAGGAAACGAGTCGGTGGGCGTGCAGCGGCAATGGTGTGGACGGCTGGGAAAAGTCGAGAACTGCCAGGTGGGTGTGTTCCTGGCCTACGTGGCGCCCCAGGAGCATGCGTTGGTGGACACGCGGTTGTACTTGCCGAAGAGTTGGTCGCGCTCGAAGCAGCGGCGCAACAAAGTGGGCGTACCGCCGGACGTGAAGTTTCAAACCCGGCATGAGTTGGCTTTGGAGATGCTCGACGAGCAGGCTGCCAAGCTGCCGCATGGTTGGGTGGCAGGCGACGACGAAATGGGAAAAGTCCCGGAATTTCGCGGTGCCTTGCACGCGCGGGACGAGCGCTACCTGCTGGCCGTTCCTTCCAATACGCTGATCCGCGACTTGGAAGCCGAGCCGCCGCCTTACTCGGGCCGTGGCCGCCAACCGAAGTCGCCTTATGTGCGCGTCGATCGGTGGTGCAAGTCGCTGCCCAAGAGCGCGTGGCAGACGGTTGACGTGCGCGATGGCGAGAAGGGTCCGCTGGTGGTTGAGGCGGCGAACGTCCGCGTGCGTGCCAAGACCGCGCCCGGCGACGGCTTTGACGAAACGCTGGTGGTGATTCGCGAGCGACAAGCGGACGGCACGCTGAAGCACGATTACTATCTGTCGAATGCGCCGCCCGAGACGCTCTTGACCGAGTTCACGCGCGTGAGCAAGGCTGCGCATCGCATTGAGGAATGTTTCGAGCGCGCCAAGGGCGAGACCGGCTTGGCCGATTACGAAGTGCGCACGTGGCGTGGTTGGCATCATCATCAAACGCTCTCGCTGGTGGCCAACTGGTTCCTCACGCAAGAAACCCAGCGGGGGAAAAAAATCCACGCCGGCGATCACCGTCCCGCAAATCCGCACGCTGCTGGCTGCATTGCTGCATCGGAAACTCAACTGCGATCATCCCGACTTTATCTGCCGACAAACAACCCGCCGGTTGCAACGCAACGAAGCCGCGCGATTGTACCACTGGAAAAAACGCAACCGCTTGGCACCTAAACGCATACATCAACGCCGATAACTGGATACAGTCGAACTA
>JBBEBV010000424.1:5316-9620 GCA_040882165.1 Bacteroidota bacterium | reverse complement strand
GCCTGGGTCGATGTTGAGGGGAAGAAGGGTGTGAGTGTCGGGAAAGTCCCCGTTGAGGCCCTCAAGAACAATCAACATTGAAAATCTCTCCAGTGACTGAAACCAAGATCCTCGCGATCTCTCCAACTCATCCCGACCCCCGGATTATTGCCTATGCGGTTGATGTGCTCCGCAAAGGCGGACTTGTGGTTTTTCCAACCGAAACAGTGTATGGACTCGGAGCCGATGTCCTGAATCTTGAAGCGGTCCGGGCAGTCTTTGCGGCAAAAGGGCGTCCTTCCGATAACCCTTTGATCGTCCACGTCGCGCCCATGATCCATCTGGACGAAATCGTTGACGAGATGCCGGAGAAAGGGCAACTCCTGATCGACTCGTTCTGGCCCGGTCCGGTGACGCTGGTTGTCAAAAAGACCATCCTTATCTCCGACCTTGTTTCGGCCAACCTCGACACCGTGGCTGTCCGGATGCCGAAGAGCAATGTCGCGCTCGCTTTGATCAACGGCTTGGGAGAGGCCATGGTGGGGCCGAGCGCGAATCTCTCCGGAAGGCCGAGTCCGACGACGGCTCAACATGTGTATGATGACTTGCGTGGGAAAGTGGACGTGATCCTGGATGCCGGCCCCGCGGAGATCGGTTTGGAATCCACCGTGATCGATGTGACGGTCGAGCCGCCGGCAATTCTGCGGCGAGGGGGATTGCATCAGGAGAGCATTGAACAAGTGATCGGCGAGGTGCAGGTAGGGACTGGAGACATGCAACGAAGGTCTCCCGGCACCCGGCACCGTCATTATGCACCGCGTGCCAAAGTCATTCTCGTTCCCTACGAACAAGTAACCCTCTTCGCGGAACAGCTCGGCGCTCATCGCCGCCAGGGAAATGAGGTCGGGTGCATCGTGAACTCTCCCCAACTGGCGAAGCTTGAAACCGGTGAATCGTTCCGTGTTCTTCCCTCCTCCATCCCGATATTTGCCCGCTACCTCTTCCGGACGTTTCGGGAACTCGATGCTCTCGGAGTCGATGTCATTCTCGTGGAAGGTGTGCCGGAGGATGGTATCGGTGCTGCCGTGATGGATCGGCTCCGCAGGGCGGCGCAGGGCTGAGAATTCCGAGGAAATACTGAGGAACTCCAAATTTTTATGCTGTTCTTTTAGGGAATTTGGTTTATATTTCCAACCCAAATTTAAGGCGACGATACCCCTCGTCGCCTTGCTGTTCTCGCTCTATGCCTAACGACCATTCAGACCATATTGCCATCATTGAGCAGTTTGCACGCCTCGATCTCCAGCGGCAACAGAGGACCGGTATCCCTGAAGCGGTCTTGGCTGAGGGGAAGACTTATGAGCAGGTCATTTCCGCGCTCCGAATCCTTGCAGAAAAATTGGGAGTGGCATTGGCGACGCGGGTAGATGAGGAGTGTGCAAAGGCGTTGGATAGCTCGTTGAAAGCGAAGTTCCGTGTTCTCCATAACCGCGTTGGCAGGACGGCAGTTGTTCAACGACCGGATTTTGTTCTACGGCCGACGGGGGGGAAGATTGCCCTGCTCGCCGCCGGAACATCCGACATCCCCGTTGCTGAAGAGGCCAAAGTCAGCGCTGAAATAACGGGATGCGAGGTGCTGGCGTTCTACGATGTCGGCATCGCCGGAATCCACCGGCTGACCGAGCCTTTGAAGCAAGCTCTCGAGAATCACGTCTCTGCGTTTGTGGTGGTGGCCGGGATGGAGGGGGCGCTTCCATCGGTTATTCGGGGACTTGTTCCCGTACCGGTTATCGGCGTACCCACCAGCACAGGGTATGGGTACGGGGGAAAAGGAGAAGCAGCCCTGATGTCCATGCTGCAATCGTGCGCCCCGGGCCTGACCGTGGTCAATATTGATAATGGTTTTGGTGCGGGAGCGACGGCAGCGTTGATTGCAAACCAGGTGGTAATTGCAAGGCACCGGACTGCATGAAACGAACATCACCACGTCGACGGACTCGTCCCCTCATCGGCATTATTATGGGGAGTTCCTCGGATGCCGAGCATCTTGAACCAGCGCGCGAGATCCTGCGTCAGTTCAAGGTTCCTTTCGAGTTCAAAGTGGTCTCGGCTCACAGAACCCCGGACCGGATGTTCCGTTACGCCGAACAGGCCCCCGGGCGCGGTATCGAGGTCATTATTGCCGCGGCCGGCGGAGCCGCGCATTTGCCCGGGATGGTGGCTTCCAAGACTTCTCTTCCGGTGATCGGGATCCCGGTTAAGTCCAGGGCTTTGAACGGACTGGATTCTCTTCTGTCCATTGTTCAGATGCCCGCAGGGATTCCCGTGGCGACGGTGGCCATCGACGGTGCCGCGAACGCGGCATTGCTCGCGTTAAGAATCCTAGGTATCAAATACCCGAAAATACAAACAATGCTGGATCGTTACCGCAAAGACCTGGAGGCGAAGGTCCTTGCGATGAAGCTATAACGTTGATGTGTCTGAGATTGCTTCCTTTTCCTCCTTAGAACAAACGCAACAGTGATCCAGCCTATTCTTCCCCCCGCAACCATCGGTATCATTGGAGGCGGTCAACTTGGAATGATGATTGCACGCGAGGCCCAACGGATGGGATACCGTACGGTGGTATGGGACCCCGAAGCCGGGTGCCCGGCATCGCGTCTTGCGGACGAGACGATTACGGCTCCGTTCAGCGATCGCGAGGCTGCGGAGAGGCTGGCAAACCGCGCCGATGTCGTAACGTATGAATTTGAAAATGTTGATCCGGAAATTGTGGCATGGATCGAGGGGGCAAAGCCCGTGTTTCCGGGCAGCGGCATTCTCCGGGTGGCGCAACACCGGCGCGAAGAAAAAGAGGAGCTCAAGCGGCTCGGGTTTCCCACCGTCGCCTATCTCGTCGTCACCGGTGCTTCCCAGGTTCGGGAGGCGATCGGAACCCTCGGGCTCCCGGTTGTTATCAAGACCGCAACCAGCGGATATGACGGGAAGGGCCAAACGGTCATTCATACCGCAGAGGACCTCGACCAGTGGGGAAGAGAGGATGCGAGTAGCGGGGAATTTGTCGTCGAGCAGTTTATCGACCTGTCGTGCGAGCTCTCGGTTGTGGCGGCACGAACCCGGGATGGGTTGATCGTGACGTTTCCGGTGGGGGAGAATGTGCACCGTGAGAACATCCTCCACAGGACCATCGTGCCTCCTTCGGTCTCCCACGAGATTCAAGCTGAGGCATTACGGATCGCGCGGGCTGTCATGGACACGTTCAACGTTGTGGGTGTCCTGTGCACCGAGATGTTCGTGACGCGGCAAGGGGAGGTGCTCGTCAACGAACTGGCACCCCGCCCCCATAACTCCGGACACTATACGCTCGATGCCTGCGATGTGTCGCAGTTCGAAGTGGTCGTCCGAACGGTCTGCGGCCTCCCGGTGAAACAACCCCGGTTACTTACGCCTTGTGCCATGATCAATCTCCTCGGAAAGCACCTTGAACGACTCAATTGGAAACAAGCGATGAATCTTCCGGGCGTGAAGGTGCACTTGTACGGGAAAAAAGAGTCTCGCCCCAAGCGCAAAATGGGGCACGTGACGGTGCTGAATTATTCATGGGATGAGGTCTGGAGTTCCGTCATGGTGCTGGAAGAGATGATTGGAGAAGGGGAATCTGTTGCAGCAAGCAGCCGCATCCAGCCAAGTGGCATTCACGATCGTTGAAGAGAGAGGAGAAAGAGACCGATGCAGTGTCGACAATGTGGAACTTCGGTAAAGCAGGGTACGCGTTTTTGTCCACAGTGCGGATGGAGGTTTGAAGTACAGACCTCTGCGGACGCACCGGCCCCGTCAGCTCCGGCAAGTCGAACGCAGTGGGTATACGCAGCAATGGTTGCCGTGATGCTCATCGGGGGTTTATCCATCTATCTCAAGGTTCTCCTGAGAGAATATCATCCCGTGATTGCAGACCAGCCGGAAGTGGTCGTTCAATTTAATTATGGCGTTGAACAGAAGATCCCCAGCGTCCCGGTGACCGCGCGGATGGATGGCGATGCCGTGGTACTTCCACTCCAGGCAGTGCTCGACGGGAAAATCGTCCGCTTTTTCGACCCGGAGGGAGTCCAGGCGGTTCCTGTGATTGCCTACGTCACACCGGAGGGAAAAATCGTCACAGCGATGAGCATCAGCGAAAACTGCCGGTCGACGGATTTCTATTTAAAGGGGCACAATATCCACTGTGCATCCTGTCCGTCGTACTGGAATATGTCCAGTCTTGAAGCCTATGCATGCTGCCAGATGTTCTACCCCGACCCGATCCCCAGCACCCTGGTGAACGCCCA
>JBBEBV010000424.1:0-5216 GCA_040882165.1 Bacteroidota bacterium | reverse complement strand
AAAGACTCTTTTTGCCAGCCACGAATGACACAGCCGGAGGCCTATGACAACTGTTGCGACAGCATCTGTCAATGTGACTTCTGCTCTTTTTTGTGGTTTGAGAAAACCAGAATGGGAGTTTTTGCGACCGCTTTGAATCATTGGTATAATTCGTGGCTCATCCTTGTTTTTTCAACAGCCTGATCGAGGAGCTTGCATGACCAACAACACCACCCTCCTGGCATGGGTCGATGAGTGTACCCGGCTCACAAGGCCGGACTCGGTTCATTGGTGCAGCGGAACGGAGGAGGAGTACCACTCATTGATTCAAGCGATGCTCAAGGATGGCACGTTGATCGAGCTGAATCAAAAAACCCACCCGCACTGCTATCTGCACCGAAGTCACCCCACCGATGTCGCCCGGACCGAAAACCTCACTTTTATCTGCACCACGAACGAGATCGATGCAGGACCGACCAACAACTGGATGGCTCCGGCGGAAGCGAAAGCCCGCGTCTCGAAGCTCTTCGAAGGCTGTATGAAGGGTCGAACCATGTATGTGATCCCGTACCTCATGGGTCCTGTCGGATCGAAGTACTCCAAGGTCGGGGTCGAGATTACAGACAGTGCCTACGTGGCAGCCAATATGTACATCATGACGCGCATGGGAGACGTTGCGTTACAGCATCTGGGAAGTTCCGGTGAGTTTGTTCCGGGCCTGCACTCGCTGGGAGACCTCTCACCGGAGCGGAGATTTATCATGCATTTTCCCGAAGAAAGACTGGTCTGGAGCATCGGGTCCGGCTACGGCGGGAATGCCCTGCTGGGAAAAAAATGTTTTGCCCTCCGGCTTGCAAGCTCCATGGCGAAGCAGGAAGGCTGGATGGCGGAACACATGCTCGTCATCGGCCTCGAGGATCCCTCCGGAAAAGTGACTTATATGGCCGCCGCGTTTCCGAGCGCATCCGGCAAAACGAACCTGGCGATGATGGTCTCCTCGCTTGCCGACCAGGGATACAAGGTCTGGACTGTGGGAGACGATATCGCCTGGATGCACATCGATGAGGAGGGGCAATTGCGGGCGATAAACCCGGAAGCAGGGTTCTTCGGGGTCGCTCCGGGAACCAGCAGGTCAACAAACCCGAGCGCCATCGAAACGGCCATGGCGAACACGATTTTTACGAACGTCGGCCTTACTCCCTCCGGAGAACCATGGTGGGAAGGGATCGGCGGCGACCCGCCGGAAGGGTTGATCGATTGGGAGGGGCATCGGTGGGCAAAGGAGAGTGGAAAAAAAGCTGCGCACCCAAACTCGCGGTTCACGGCACCTGCCAAACAATGTCCGTCCATTTCAAAACAATGGGAGGATCCGGAGGGCGTTCCCATCTCCGCGATCATCTGGGGAAGCCGGCGTTCGGTCACCGTCCCCCTGGTTATGCAAGCCTTCAATTGGCAGCATGGGGTTTTTCTCGGATCAGGCATGGGCGCAGAAACGACGGCGGCTGCAACGGGGGCTGTCGGTGTTGTTCGGCGCGACCCCATGGCGATGTTACCATTTTGCGGATACAACATGGGGGACTATTTTCAGCACTGGTTGGACATTGGAAAGCGCCTTCAGAAACCGCCGTTGATCTTTCGCGTGAATTGGTTCCGGAAGAACAGTGAAGGAAAATTTCTCTGGCCCGGCTTTGGCGACAATATCCGTGTGCTGAAGTGGATCCTCGAACGGGTTCGCGGAGGGGGCAAAGCACAGGAAACCGCGGTCGGATTTCTCCCGACAGCCGATGCCATCGATACCGAAGGCCTGACGCTGGAACCTGGTGCGATGGAGGAATTGACTTCCACCGGCAAACACGGGTGGATGGTGGGAGCGGATTCGATGGAGCAGTTCTACACGCAGTTCGGGGACCGCCTCCCGAAGGAAATATGGGCAGAACACAAAGCGCTCAAGGAACGGCTGGATAAACTCCCCGGATAGGCGTCCTCCCCGCCCCGGCGGTCCTTGAAACATTCATGATACAACAGAAAAGAGGCACGGACTAATGAAGCTCGATAAATTCATTCGGAATCTCATACCCCATGACGATAAGTTCTACGGCATGTTCGAAGATGCATCGCGGAACATGGTCAAGGCGGCCCAGGCGTTGAAGGAGCTTTCCTTCGCCGTATCGTTGTCCGAGCGTGAGGCCGTTGTCGGGCGCATCCGGGACCTCGAACATGAGGGGGATGCTGTGACGCACAAGATTTTTTCGGAACTGAATTCCACCTTTGTCACGCCGCTCGACCGTGAGGATATTCACCTCCTTGCGTCGGCCATCGATGACATTGTTGATCACATCGACGGAAGCGCGGCACGTTTTACGCTCTATAAGATCAAGGAGTGTCCCCAGAGGATGGTCCACCTTATCGATGTTCTCTATCTCTCGATTGCCGAACTCTCGAAGGCAATCACCCTGATTCGGGATATGCACCAGTTTGAGGAGCTGCAGAAACTGTTCAAGAAGGTCAATGAATACGAAAATCAGGCCGACTCGATTTTTGAGGAGGCGATCGCTGATCTTTTTGAGAACGAGAAGGACCCCATCAACCTGATCAAACTGAAGGAAGTGTATGTCGGGCTGGAGACGGCAACGGATAAATGTGAGGACGCAGCCAACGTGCTGGAAGGCCTTCTGATCAAGCACGCGTGACACCTCACAAACACACCCCCTCCTCCCCATGACTCTTACCATTATTATCATCGTTGTAGCGCTGCTGTTCGATTTTCTCAACGGTATGAACGATGCAGCGAATTCCATCGCCACCATCGTATCCACCCGGGTCCTTTCGCCCCGCCTCGCTGTTCTGTGGGCGGCGTTTTTTAATTTTGTCGCGGCGTTCGGTTTCGGCGTCGCTGTTGCCGCAACGATCGGGAAGGGGATTGTCAACCCCGCCTTCATCACCCAGGAATTGATCTTTGCCGGGTTGATTGGCGCTATTGTCTGGACCTATCTCTGCACCCGGTATGGGCTCCCCATCAGCGTTTCTCATTCCCTTATTGGGGGGTTGGCGGGAGCCGCGATCGCAAAGGAGGGTCTGGAGGCGCTCGTGATGTCCGGTATTTATAAGGTTGTGATCTTCATTTTTCTCTCGCCCATGATCGGACTGGTGATCGCGTTTTTTCTGATGATTGGTGTGACATGGCTGTTCCGCCGGGCTTCCATGCGCAAAGTCGATCGGTTCTTTCGCATGGGGCAGCTTATCTCTTCCGCAGCGTACAGTTTGGGGCACGGAACCAACGATGCCCAAAAAACCATGGGGATCATTGCCGTACTCCTTTTTTCCTCCAAGGTCGATACTCCGGTTTGGATGTACGACCAGTCCCTTGGATTCTATGTGCCGATGTGGGTGATTCTGGCCGCCCATTCGGCGATCGGGCTCGGCACTCTGATGGGAGGATGGAAGGTGATCCGGACCATGGGGATTAAGCTCACCCAGCTCCGGCCGGTGGGGGGCTTCTGTGCGGAGACGGGAGGAGCCTTTGTGTTGTTGGGGACGGCTATGTTCGGCATTCCCGTCAGCACGACTCACACGATCGCCGGAGCCATTATGGGCGTTGGGGCTACGCGCCGGATGTCTGCGGTCCGGTGGGGGATCGCCGGAAAAATTGTTATAGCTTGGTTCTTAACAATCCCGATGTCGGGACTTGTTGCCGCCCTCACGTACCGGCTGTTTGCCGTTTTCTAAGGAAACGATCTTCGGAGGTTTTTTTGGCGGATGGTACGAGACAAGCGAATGACTCTTCCGTTTCGCAGGTTCACGCCCGATTGTACCGTCGGAGGCCGGCCGTCGTATCATCGTGCCTTCAAAGAAGGCGCATAGAACATGATCTCCGCTTTTTCCAACGTCACCATCCCTCCGCATCCCGATCGCTGAAACAAAGAATCCACCTCGGGAAGGAATGCTTTCACGTTCTCCGCGGTATCGACGATCTCGATCACGATCGGAAGATCCTCGGACAGCCTGAGGATCTTTGCCGTGTGAATCACCCGGCTATTCGCGCCAAATCCCTGAACGCCGCGCAACACAGTTGCTCCCGCCAACCCCTTTGTTTTTGCAGCAAGGACGATCACTTCATAGAGCGGCTTGTGGTCGACCGAGTCAGACTCACCGAGAAAAATGCGCAGAAGTTTACCGTCACCGGAGAGTTTCATAGCGGTTCCTTTCTTAGAGCAATTTGCCGGCTTGCATGCCGATCCACGTCCCGAACAGGCAGGTCGTCAGGCTGAGCAATATATTAGCCGTTGCAGAGATGACCTGGCCGTCCCGCAAAAGGGATATCGTTTCAAAACTGAATGTGGAGAAGGTGGTGAACCCGCCGAGGATCCCGATAGTGAAAAAGATCCGGACGGCGGGGGTGGTGAGAAAGCGCTCCTCCATGGCCGTCATCAGAACCCCGATCAACAGGCATCCCAGCACATTCACGGCCAGGGTTCCGTAGGGAAACCCGGTTCCAAGCTTTTGGTAGACCAATCCCGAAAGCCAGTAGCGTGAAACGGCTCCGAGACCGCCTCCCAGAAAGACCAGGGTCAGGTGTATGGTTGGTATGCTCATGTGCTCGTCTCCGGTTCGGAAAAGAAAAAACTCCTATCACGCGGTGGGATCTGTCGTGCAGGAGTCATCAATCCCGATCGTCCGGGATGGTTCAAGGCGAACTCCATCGCCTGGGAAAAGATAAGGAGGGGAAGGGAGAGAATCAAACCGGAGATTGCCCCCGTTGAGCTACAAAGTTATTCGCTTTGATCGTCAAGTCTTGCTATTAAACATGGTTTCGCGTACCATCCCTCCTGTGAAACGCCGCTGGAGAACAAGTAAAGTTCGGCAAGCAAATCGCACCGTTTTGTTCCTCATTGGGATAGCGCCCGTCAATTCAAAAGAGCAGGAAAGGTCTCTTCGCGCGTTGAAAGCTTCCTTCGTCGCGGAATGGTTCGGGAGGGAGCCGTGACTCACTACCTCGTGAGGCCTGCAAGGGGAACATGACTTGATATCGCAAAATGCGACATCAAGTTCGGGACATGGGGGGAGGAGAAAGTTGCCTGTTGTCTTTACAGAGCACGGGGCAATAATGGCTGCCAACGTTCTGAAGACAAAACGAGCAGTAAAGGCGCGCTCTGCGGCGAAACGGGTATCACAACGGCAAAAGAGTCGGGAGGAATTGATGGCAGTGATTCGTCGGCATTTCCCCCGGCCGCGCGTGA
>JBBEBV010000423.1:0-1595 GCA_040882165.1 Bacteroidota bacterium | reverse complement strand
AAGCAGACCCCATCCGCCGGAGGCGTACTGTGAACGCACGCGCCAGCGTGCGACTATTTGGAGCCAGCGGATTCCAAGACCTTCCCCTAATCCCGCTTGGAAAACAGCGGGACACAAAAAACGTGAAGGGGAAGGGGTCTTGTACCCTATCGTCTCAAGAAAAGCGGAGGGTGAGGGCTGATTTGAGGAGTTAAAGGAGCGCCTCGAAAAGCAGACCCCATCCGCTGGAGGCATAATAACTAAAGAATGCGTTAGCATTCTCCTATCCGGACACGAGCCAAAAGCGATGTGGCACCGGTGAAAAAAGGGACCCGCTATCACTCCCTCGTGGCTCCCTTTTTTTTACGTTGGCGGAAGGTATTGACGCCATAGTAGGCGAGTCCGCCAAGCACCAGAAGGTTTGCAGCGAAGCTCAGGTTCTTGCCGGCAGAAAATCCATCGGGCTCGAACTTCATTTCAAGCTTGTGGATCCCGCCGGGGACGACCACCCCCCGGAACAGGTAGTTGATCCTGTAGATGGGAACTTCCTTACCGTCGATGAACGCCTTCCAACCCTCCGGATAGTACGTTTCACTGAGGAAGAGAAGGTTGTTGCCGCTGGTGGTGGTTTGGATCTCAAAGTCCTGTATGCCGTGCCGCACAAACTCGGCTTTTGCCGCCGGGTGAGGGGGTTCGATCTGAAGTGCAGGCTCCTCCATAAAATAAGCGACATCACGCGGATTGAAAGAAAGAGTGGCAATTTTGTTCAGGATGGAAAGCCCGTCGGCGACCTCATACCGATTCACAAAAAACACGCGCGGCAGGGAGGAAAAGTTCAAATAGACTTTCTTTTCTGTCCCGTTGTAGACCATTCCGATTCCCGCGCTCGAATCCGGTTGATTTGAGATGATGTATTTCACGTTCATCAGTCCCCAAAAAAGCGGATTGTTGAGTCCGATAACGTCAACCATGTCCTGGTAGGAGCGCATCTTGGCCCCCTGGTAGCCGTACGCGTTCTGAATGCGCCAGTAGGCGAGCGTGTTATTGTACGGCGGCTGGCCGTTCTCGAACTCCAAAACCCTGTAGCGGGACGAATCCGTCTGGAGGTATTGGACATGATCCGGCGTTGCGAACACCCGCGCCTGCATCGACCGGTCCTGCGCCTCCATCGGTTTGGAGGCCACGCGCCAGAGATCGAAGCCGATCACAACGACGAGCAGGGCGAAAAAAGTGTTCGCCTTCATCTTGTTCTGAACAAAGAAATAGGTCGCGCCGCCCGTGATCAACAGCATTAAGACCGCCGCGTAAATATCGGCCGCGACAAATCCAGTGAGCATCTTCGTCAGCTCGGTTGTGACCTGCGGGGGAATTTGCCGCATAATCTCCTCCACCACCCGGTCTTTGGGGAGTTGATATTGGAATATGGTGGAAAAGGTGTTCTGAATCGCTACGCGGGGAAGGAGTCCTTCGAAGGAAAAATTCACCAGGAGAAGAATCCCCGAAAGACCAAACACGCCGCCAAGCAGAATCCTTTTTAAACTCTTTAACTGCGCCGGCTCGAAGTTCTCCCGGAGCCTGATAAGAGAAACGATCCCGTATGCGGCGAGCACCGGTAC
>JBBEBV010000422.1:0-9735 GCA_040882165.1 Bacteroidota bacterium | reverse complement strand
TCCCATCGCGGGGGCGGGTTCCTGAAAAACCACGACGGACCGATCCATCCCTAGGCCCGGTCATCCCGGCAGCCACCCGGTCCGTCCCATCCGATGGTGATCTCTCCTCCCTTTTCCTTTTTCCGATTCCTTCACGAAGTGCTTGCCGTTTCACCGTTCCTGTCGTACATTAGGCCTCGCTGCACCCGCTCACCCTCGAAGGCGCAACCATTCACCGGAAGGAGTTGTAATGGTATTGAAAGGGGATCCTATGCACCCGTTGGCCAAAGTAACGCTCTCCGTTGTGGGGTTATCGCTTGCCACCGCGTATTCCGCCTACACACAGGAACGCGATCGGAGCAAGATTGAAGAGAAGTACAAGTGGGACCTTACCTCGATCTATCCTTCCGATGACGCGTGGAAACAGTCGAAGGACCGCCTCGTTTCCGAACTGGCGGGAATTGAGCAATTCAAAGGGACGCTGAACCGTTCTGCCGACCAGTTGCTGAGTTGCCTGGAGATTACGACCGAGCTCACCAAGGAATACACCCGACTCTACAGCTATGCAAGCATGAACTCCGATCAGGACACTCGCGTCTCCTCCTACCTGGCGATGCAGCAGGAGATGAGCACCATTGGCGCCGACTTCGGAGCGAAGGCAGCATTCATTGAGCCGGAGATCCTCAAGATGGACAAGGCGACGGTCGAGAACTTCCTTCGGCAGGAAAAGGGGCTTGAAATTTACCGGCACTATCTCTTTGATATTCTCCGGCGACAGGCGCATACCGGTACTGAGGGGGAGGAAAAGATTATTGCAGACGCCGGTCTGATGTCCGATGCCGCACAAAGCATTTACGGAATTTTCTCCGACGCCGATTTCCCCAACCCGGAGGTCACCCTCAGCGACGGGAAGTCCATCAAGCTGGATAAAGCCGCTTTCTCTCTCTATCGCACCGTGCCCAACCGCGAGGATCGGCAAAAGGTCTTCGCCGCTTTCTTCGGGCGGATCAACGACTACCGGCGTACTCTCGGCACCCAGCTCTATGCCGAGCTCAAGAAAAACATGTTTTACATGCGGGCCAGGAAATACAACTCGAGTCTCGAGAACGCCCTGGACGGGAATAACATCCCTGTGGAGGTGTACAAGAAGCTGGTGGAGAACACCAACAAGCACCTTCCCACCTTTCACCGGTACCTCAACTTGCGCAAACGAATGATGGGGTTGGATGAACTCCATTACTATGATCTGTATGCCCCGCTTGTCAAGGGGGTGGAACTGCAATACACGGTCGAGCAGGCACAAGAGAACGTCCTCGCGTCGCTGACTCCATTGGGGAACGATTATATCAACGTATCCAGGAAGTCGTTCAGCGAGCGGTGGATCGATATGTACCCGACGGAGGGAAAACGCTCCGGCGCCTACTCCAACGGCTCCGCGTACGATTTCCACCCGTACATCCTGATGAACTACAACGGGAAGTACGACGACATGAGCACACTGACGCACGAACTCGGCCATACGATGCACAGCTACTACTCGAACAAGAATCAACCCTTTGCTACCGCAAACTATTCGATCTTTGTCGCCGAGGTCGCCTCAACGTTTAACGAGGCCCTTCTGATCGATAGGATGTTGAAAGAGATCAAAGACGACGGGGCACGGCTCTCACTCCTTGGCAACTACCTCGAAGGAATCAAAGGAACGGTCTTCCGACAGACACAATTCGCGGAATTCGAACTCCGCATCCACGAGTTGGCGGAAAAAGGCGAGGCCCTCACCGGGGATCGCTTCAATGAGATCTACGAGGAGCTCACAAAGAAGTACTACGGCCACGATAAGAAAATCTGTATTGTGGATGATGAGATAAAATCGGAGTGGGCGTATATCCCTCACTTCTACTATAATTTCTATGTCTACCAGTATGCCACCTCGTTCACAGCGTCGGCGGCGCTTTCTGAAAAAGTTCTCGCGGGCGACAGGCAGGCTACCCAACGATTTCTGGAGTTCATCGGCTCCGGCGGGTCCGATTACCCGATCAACCTGCTCAAGAAAGCGGGGGTCGACATGACGACCTCTGAGCCGTTCGAACTGACGATGAAGAAGATGAACCGTGTGATCGATGAGATGGAAAAAATACTGGACCGCATGAAGAACTAAGAAACATCTATCCACGAAGTTCACGAAGGGACACGAAGAGACACGAAGGAAAGAAAAAACCAAAACACCTTAGTGGACTTCGTGGATAATTTTCTTCGCGACTTTAATGGACTTACCACAACGAACGACCGGATAGCGGCTCCGTTGAACGAACGGGCGCCAAACGGTTTTAACCAGGAACCATAGGAGGAATCACCATGCCAGCACGAAGCGCCAATGCCGTTTGGGAGGGGGATCTGCGCAACGGAAAAGGATCCATGAAGTTTGCCAATTACGAAGGACCTTATTCGTTTGTCTCCCGTTTTGAAAGCGGAACCGGGACCAATCCCGAAGAACTGATCGCAGCAGCGCACGCCGGTTGTTTTTCCATGGCGTTTTCAGGCGCCCTGGGCAAGGCCGGGTTCACCCCGAAACGGGTTGCGACAACAGCGATAGTCCATCTCGAGAAGGTGGGTGAGGGCTTCAGCATCACCACCATCGAACTCAATTGCGAGGGAACTGTGCCGGGGATCGACGAAGCGAAGTTTCTCGAACTCGCCGAAGGCGCAAAGAAAAATTGTCCGGTCTCCAGACTGTTGACCGGCGCAGAGATCAAGCTGAACGCCCGGTTGGCAAAGTAAATGTAATAGCAGGACGCAGGGGCGGCATTCCCTGCCGCCTTCTTTGTCCGTATGCAAATCTCTTCTTCCATCGCCGTTCTTGTTCTTGCGGCCGGACGCTCTTCCAGGCTCGGCACACCCAAGCAGCTTGTCAACTACAAGGGGGAATCACTTCTTCGCCGCACGACCCGGGCCGCCCTTTCCGTGGTCGATGCAGAAACAACCATCCTCCTCGGTTACGAGGCGGACAGGATGAAGAAGGAAATCGAGGACTTCCCAGTGCGAATCGTGTTGAATCCCGTCTGGGAAGAGGGCATAGCATCATCCATCAGGGCGGGAATCCAATCCCTCCCCTCTTCCACGACCGCAGCGCTGTTTCTCGTCTGTGACCAGCCCCATGTGACGGGGGAGCTTCTGCAGAAGATTGCCGACGCTTCCGCAGCTTCAGGAAAGCAGATGGTGGCATGCGAGTACGGTGGAACGCTGGGCGTCCCCGCCTTCTTCTCACGGTCGTTGTTTGACCGGCTGCTTCTGCTTCGGGGCCACTCAGGCGCGCAGGGCATCCTTCAGGAAAACCCCGACGCCGTGTTCCCCATCCCCTTCCCCGAAGGGAAGATCGATTTCGACACTATGAAAGATCTTCGAGACGCATAGCGACGGCAGAGGCCGTTTCCGCATCTTGTGCCTCCGTTCACCGAGTTCCCTCCTCCGTTCGCCGAAAAGCCCGCAACAAATCCGGGGTTCGCGTGTATCTTTGTTGCGAACACATTCTCAGGAGGCATGCATGAAACAAAGTCAAAGGTTCAAACTTGGAGGACAAGTCGTCTTCTCGCTTCTTTTGATCTTGTACGGCACGGTGTTGTTACTGCACAATTTTGACGTTCTTGAAATCCAGTCCATCTGGCGGTCCTGGCCCCTGATCATCGTCGCGATCGGGATCTACAAGCTGGTCCAGGCCGAATCGATCTTCAACATTGGCAGCGGGCTCTGGTGGATCTTCCTCGGATGCTGGCTCCACGTCTCCTTCAATCATGTCTGGGGATTGAGCTTTCGCGAGACATGGCCGATGATCATCGTCGCATGGGGAATCGGCATCCTCTGGGAGGGATATAGAAAACAACTGCGCGGGAAGCCCTCGCACAAACAATTTGCACAGGAGAACGGTTATGGAGAGTAAATTCAAATTCAGTCCGCAGTTTGTCCTCGGCGTGCTCGTGATCTTCGTCGGCGTTATGTTCACGCTGGATAATCTCGATGTCGTCGACGCTCGTGACTACTTTCGTTACTGGCCCGTGTTGCTGATCATCTACGGCTTTTTCAAGATGACGGGTTCGGAGGCTGTACCGGCCCGGGTGTGGGGTTTGGTGATAACCATGATCGGCGCCGTGTTCCTGCTCGAGAAGCTCTATATCATCGACTTCCGGGTCTGGGATCTCTGGCCGATATTCCTGATCATGCTGGGAGCCAGCATGATGTGGCGAACGGTCAACAGGAACCAGGCAAGAGGGGGGGTCTTCAGCGCAACGGTCGACAAAACATACATGGACTCTGATATCCGCGATTTTGTGATGATGGGGGGATTGACCCGGTCCAACACGTCTGCCGATTTCCGCGGTGGGGAGGCAACGGCGATCATGGGGGGAGTGGAGCTGGACCTGACGGGGGCCACGATCAAAGGAAAGGAAGCAGTCCTGGAGATTTTCGCCTTCTGGGGCGGGATCGACCTCCGGGTGCCGGAGAGCTGGACCGTTTCCGTTCAGGCCATGCCCATTATGGGTGGCGTCGAAGACAATACGCGTCGGCCGAAGGAAGAGGACAGGAGACTCATCATCAAGGGCTATGCGATCATGGGTGGGGTGGAGATTTCCAACAAACCGTTCAGGAAATAACGCGTGCATCCAATCCTGTCCGACCGGGAAAAGCTCTTTGTCTACCTCGCCGCCTGGCTTGTCATCGCCCTGCTGATTGCGGCGTTGGTGGCCGTTCCGGGCGAGCTGGGGTGGACGTTCGCGCTCGCGTTCGCGATCCCCGCATCGCTTGTGTACGCGTTCATCTGTCTCTCGGCCTGGTGGCTCTGCCGTGTGTATCAATTGCAGAAGACCAACGTTCTCAAACTTCTGGGCGTCTATGCGGTTTCGGCATCACTCTCCAGTTCACTCTGGATTCTCCTCTGTAATGCATGGGTCTGGGCGTTGAACCAAGGCCTGAATTCCGGTTTGTCCGGCGAACGAACGGCGGGCGAAGCGCGGCTCCTGTTCGGCATCGGGGTGGTGCTTTACCTCCTCGCTGTCGCAGTCCACTACCTGATCATCGCCTTCGAAGCATCGCGCGAGGCGGAGCGGCGGACAATGGATATGCGCGTCCTGGCGCAGGAAGCCGAGTTGCGGGCCTTGCGGGCGCAGATTGATCCCCATTTTTTGTTTAACAGCCTGAACTCGATCAGCGCGCTGACAGTACAGGATCCGGCCGCTGCGCGCTCCATGACCATCCTCCTCTCCGACTTCTTTCGCCGGAGCCTGCAATTGGGCTCCATGGAGCTTATCCCGCTCAAGGATGAACTCGGCTTAATCCGGAATTTTCTGGAGATTGAGAAGATTCGGTTTGGAAAGCGGCTCAACGTTGAGATGGAGATCGATAACGCTTCGCTCGAGTGCATGATTCCTCCTCTTCTTCTCCAACCGCTTGTTGAGAACGCGATCGGGCACGGGATTGCCCACATGATTGAAGGAGGTACGATTTCCCTGCGGACCCAACGGAGCGGCTCTGAGCTGGTGATCATCGTCGGGAACCCGGTTGACCCGGACAGGCCGAAGGCCCAGGGTACTCGTGTCGGGATGGAGAACGTCCGCCGCCGGCTCCGGACCTTGTTCGATTCCGAGGCGCGCCTTGTGACGCTCGCGCGGGATGGGATGTTTACCGTTGAAATTTCATTTCCTGCAAAGGAATCGACACCACCATGAAGCAACAGCAGGAAGAACGCCTGAAAGCGGTCATCGTGGATGATGAAGACCTTGCGCGTGCCATCGTGCGCGAGTATCTCGGCAGCTTCCATGATATCGAGATCGTCGCAGACTGCGCCAACGGATTCGAGGCGGTGAAGGCGATTACCGAGTTGAGCCCAGACCTCCTCTTCCTCGACATCCAGATGCCGAAGCTGAACGGCTTCGAAGTGCTGGAATTGGTGCAGCACCAGCCTGCCGTTATTTTCGTGACCGCGTTTGACCAGTATGCGCTGAAGGCCTTTGAGGTACACGCTGTGGACTATCTCCTGAAACCCTTCACCCGGGACCGCTTCGACCAGGCGTTGGCGCTCGCCCGAGGGCAACTCCGCCGCAGGAAATCACAACCTCTCGCAGAGGTCGTCGCCGCAGCCCGAAAGAAAGACATCCCTCTCGAACGGGTGCTGGTCCGCGACGGATCGAAAGTGCATGTGATTCCCGTCGAAAAAATCGATTATATTGAGGCCCAGGATGATTACATCGCGATCAAAGCAGAAGGGAAGACGCACCTGAAACAACAACGGCTTGCGGAGTTGGAGAACCTGCTGGAACCGCGGCGCTTTGTCCGGATCCACCGTTCCTTCATCCTCAACATCGAACGGCTCGCACGGATCGAATTGTATGCCAAGGACAGCCGGGTCGCGATCCTGAAGGACGGGACGAAACTTCAGGTCAGTCGCGCAGGCTTCGATAAACTCAAAGAACTGCTGTAGGAAGTGTAGACCTGACAGGTTTCCCAAACCTGTCAGGTCTTAACAGGGTTTGAACAATGGCCAACAAATTGGAGAACGGTAAATCGTATCATATTTTTAACAGGGGCGTTAATGGAGCTCCCATCTTTTTTGAGGAGCGCAACTACGAGTATTTTCTTCGTTCATACGATAAACATATAACCCCGGTTGCAGATACATTTGCCTTTTGTCTCCTCAGGAATCACTTCCACTTTGTCCTGAAAATAAAGGAGACATCAACTATTGCGGGGGGGCCTGATAAAGAAGTTCTTCAATAGTTATTCAAAATCAATCAATAAAGCGTACGATAGGACTGGCGCATTATTCGAGCAGGCATTTGAACGCATCGAGGTTCCTACTGAGCGATATTTCTATCAACTGATTCTCTATGTTCATCTTAATCCGCAGAAGCATGGCGTGGTCAAGGATTTTCGGACATATCATCATTCCTCATATAATAGACTTCTTTCTGATCGACCAACTTTTTTGAAAAGGGATTCCACCGTAGATTTATTCGGATCACGGGAAGGATTCAGAAATGCACACATGCTTTACAAGGAAGACTTAGAACTGCTGAAATTCGTAGGCAACGATAGATTTGAAACTTCATTGTAGACCTGACAGGTTTCCCAAACCTGTCAGGTCTATCTCTCCAGAAGGAGGAGAAGATGGCAAACCAGGACAAACTCGTGGTCGTGTTCGCCGGAAACCCGGTGGATGCCAACATGGCAAAGAACGCCCTTGAGGCGGCGAGAATCGAATCGATGATCAAGGACGAGCTCATGGGAACCATCGCCCCGTTCCAAACTTCGCCGGGCGGAGCCGGTGCCGCCAAAGTGCTGGTGCGCGAAGAAGACGCAAAGCGGGCGAAAGAAATTCTCCGGATGAATCTCGACAAAGGAAAAACAGATGAAGATTGATCGTGTTCCCTACGGCGGATGGCAGAACTGTGTCCACCTCGCCAACGACGAAATCGAACTGATCGCCACCACCGATGTGGGCCCCCGCATCATCCGCTTCGGGTTCATCGGGGATGTCAATGAGTTTGTCGAGTTTCCGGATCAGATGGGGAAAACCGGCGGCACCGAATACCGCGGCTACGGCGGACACCGCCTCTGGCTTGCGCCGGAGTCGAAAGAACTCTCCTACCATCCCGACAACCAGCCGGTCGGGTGGACGCGGGGAGGAGACGAACTTCTGCTCAAGGCACCGGTGGAATCGACAACCCGCATTCAGAAAGAGATGCATATCCGACTTGACGCGAAGCAGAACCGTGTTCAGATCGTCCACCAGCTGACCAATCACAATCCGTTCGCGGTGACGCTCGCCGCATGGGCGTTAAGCGTGATGGCTCCGGGCGGGCGCGCCATCGTTCCCCAGGAACCGTACCGGCCACATCCGGAGGCGCTTCTCCCCGCGCGGCCGCTGGTACTCTGGAGTTATACGAAGATGAACGACCCGCGATGGACGTGGGGAGAAAAGTACATCCAGCTCCGCCAGGATCCGAAGGCAACCATCCCCCAGAAAGTCGGGATGCTGAATGGCACCGGATGGGCTGCGTATGCCAACGGCGACCACCTGTTCATCAAGCGCTTTTATTCGAATCCCGACGCGATGTTCCCCGACTTCGGATGCAACCTCGAGATGTTCACCAATGCGAAAATGCTCGAAGTGGAGAGCCTGAGCCCTTTAACGACGCTCGATCCGGGGGGAACCCTGACGCACGAGGAGGAGTGGTCGTTGCACAAAGGAATCACGATTGGAAATTCTGATAAGGGCATTGACCAAGGAATAACCAGCCTTCTCTAAAGACCGGTGCCGAGTCAAGAAAACGAGAACCTATCGCAAGAATGAATTAGCCACAAAAGATCACAAAAAGCACAAAGAAAAGCTTCAAGAGATTTTGTGATCTTTCCGTTCTTTGTTGCTCACAACAACAAGCATGAGGTTTTTGAGATGGCTTCCAACATGGAAGCGCTAACGATCCATCGCCCAGCCTTGACGAACGACCGACTTCCGACCATCCTTTCCCGCATCCGCCAAGCCTCCATCGGCATTCTCGGAGACTTCTGTCTCGACGCCTACTGGGATCTCGATGCCGGCATGACCGCACTCTCCATCGAAACCGGCAAACCCACACACGCGGTCCGCACCCAGAGATACTGTCTGGGGGGCGCAGGAAATGTCGCCAACAACGTCGCCGCCTTGGGAGCAAAGCACGTCCAGGCCTTCGGCGTGATCGGCGACGATCTGTTCGGGCGCGAGATGGTCCGGATCCTTCACGAAGCGAAGATCGAAACCCCGGGTATCATCGTTCAACCGAATCAGTGGGACACCCCCGTCTACGCAAAGCCGTATCTCGGAGCCGACGAGCAAGACAGGGTCGACTTCGGGAGATTCAACGCAATTGCGAGTTCAACGACCGATGCACTTATCAGCGTGCTCGAATCCTCCCTCCCCCGGCTTGATGCGCTGATCATCAATCAGCAACTTCCCCATAGCATCTATTCCGAAGATGTTATTTCCGCACTCAATCGCATGGCTGAAAAGTTCAGCGACAAAATTTTCCTGCTCGATTCCCGTGACCGTTCGCTCGACTTCAGACATATGATCTACAAAATCAACGCGCTGGAGGCAGCGAGCCTCTTTGGAAAGCATGTCCGGCACAATGAAGAGGTGACAATCGCAGAGCTCGAGACCTACGCGGCATCCCTTCACCAACGGTTCGGCAAGCCGGTCTTCATTACCAGGAGTTCGGAAGGATTGTTCCTGTTCGATGGAAACGAATCGCATCACGTCCCCGCCATCCCGGTCGAAGGTCCCCTTGATACAGTCGGTGCGGGTGACACCGTTGTCGCGGCTCTTGCCTCCTCCCTTGCGGCGGGAGCATCATTGAACGAAGCCGGAGTCGTGGCCTCTCTTGCCGCCGCGGTTACGGTAAAGAAAATCAAACAAACTGGAACGGCAACAGCGGAGGAAATTCTGACACTCGCGAAGGGCGCGAAAGATCCTGTTTGAAGCCAGTGTACAAATACGTCCGGATCAAATGGCATAAAGGGAACGAGGACGCGAAGGACCTGACGCAGGGCTTCTTTTGCCAAAGTGCTGGAGAGGGGGTACTTCGACTCTTAGAATCCTGCCAATTTTCGTCCCCCACCCCCCGGGAAATGCCGTTACATTCAGTACAGACCTTGCCCCCGGCCCTCACCCTGTATCATTTCTGAGAATTTCAAACCATCTTGCCCCGACCGGTATCCTACTTCACGAAA
>JBBEBV010000421.1:47644-51475 GCA_040882165.1 Bacteroidota bacterium | reverse complement strand
GGTGTTGGTAACGGAGTGTTTCCCCCTGTGCCTTGGGCAAGCCGAACAAGAAAATATCTCTTAGGCTGGATCGTTCCGGAAAATGCCACTCTCTGGGAGAAAGCGGCGGTCACGGGTGCGGTGGCGGACTGGTACTGAAGCGACCAGTTCGTCATGACCAGGGGGGAATCTGTGGGATTGTACAGCTCTACAAAGTCATGAGTATAGTTAGCCCCTTTGTTCCCCCCACCTCCATAGACTTCGCTGATGACAACATGCGCAGCCTGTTGGCCATGCAGGAAAGCCGGACAAAGAAAAGAAAGGAACAACACGCACCATCCAAACTTCATCACCCCTCCGATAACTCCCTTGGAAATTACAGTTTTTTTGGAACGATGCAACGAAAATCTGCAATATCATCTTTCTAACCCCCAGCGACCCCTTACGTTGGATTTCCCAGAACCATTCAGTATATTTTTCGCACTATGACAAGAGTCTCGGTCGGTGTCATTCAACGAAACGGAACCATCCTCCTCTGCCAGCGCAAAGAGGGATCCCGCTACGGTTTGAAATGGGAATTTCCCGGCGGGAAACTCGAACCGGGGGAAACTCCCGTGGAAGGACTGAAACGCGAACTCCACGAAGAACTCTCCATCAAGGTCGGGGACGTACAGAGGATGGAAACCCAGACCGCTTTTTATGCAGATGGTGGGACGTTCGAAGTGATCTACTGCTTTCTCTCGAATTTCGAGGGGGAACCGAAGAACAACGTCTTTGAACAAATTCGCTGGGTGACTCTTGAGGAACTCCGTACCATGGATATCCTGGAAGGGAATAGATCGTTCGTAGCGCAGCTCTCCACCCCTCGAACATAACTCATGTCGAAACCCCGGGGCAAAACCTTGCCCACAACAATACGACATCAATCGAAGATCACCGGGGCGGTTCTCCGTTGGTATGGTCGAAATGGGCGCGATCTTCCCTGGCGGCAGGAACACGACCCGTACCGCATCCTTGTCTCCGAAATCATGCTCCAGCAGACTCAAGTCAACCGCGTCCTTGAATTGTATCCCCGTTTCCTCGAGCGTTTCCCGACCTTCCGCTCCCTTGCGAACGCCAGACCATCCAGTGTGATACGTGCCTGGCGCGGGATGGGGTATAACAACCGTGCACTCAGGCTTCAACAGACTGCGCGGACGATTCTCCAAGAGCACGGAGGAGCCCTTCCGGGGAGCGTTGAAACGCTGCAGCAACTCCCCGGGATTGGACGCTACACAGCTCATGCCCTGGCATGTTTTGTTTTTAAGAAACCCCTCCCTGTCGTCGACACGAATATCGTCCGAGTCCTTTCACGATTCATGCCCCGGGCGCTCCCCCTGAATCGATCGGGAAAAGGAGGTGGTGATGATGTTTGGGCCGTTGCGGGATCCATCCTGCCCAGGCGGCATGCCTGGCGCTGGAACCAGGCGCTTATGGATTTGGGGGCGACGATCTGCACCGCTTCCAACCCCCGGTGCGGTGCATGTCCTGTTGCGACCCTTTGCCCATCTTCGTTTCGGGTAGAACGAAGGGTTCCCGGAAGAAAAAAAGTGGAACCCGGGAGAGAGGGCATACCGAATCGTCTGTACCGTGGGAAAGTCGTTGAAGTTCTCAGAAACCTCCATGGGGGGCGATTCCTTTCATTCTCTCAACTCGCACTAAAAGTCAAGCCCAATTACACCCTCCGGGACAGGCGCTGGCTCCATGGCATCCTGAGCGGACTGGAGAGGGATGGATTGGTCGCAACAAAACATCATGGATTGACCATCTTCGTTTCATTGCCACGATGAAGAACGTGCGTCGGGCTCGGCGGGAGAGAGAATGGTCCGGACTGGTGGCGCTCCACCGGCAACGCCGGACTGCTATCAGGCAACGGCTTCGGGAGTTCACGGAAGTCCCTCCCTCAGAATATCTCTATGAACTAATGTATTGTTTGATGACCCCTCAGACGAGCGCTGAGAGCGCTGACAAGGTCGTCGGCCGGCTGAAACAGTTGCTGTTTGAAACAAGCGCTGTCGATCCTGAACCGATCCTGCGGGACAGGCGCCATTACATTCGTTTTCACAAAACGAAAACACAGCGTCTGCTGAAGATGAAGGAGGAATTCCCGACGATCGCGTCTGCCCTTGCGACGAGTGCATCTCCCGTCGAACTTCGGGAGTGGCTTGTCAAGCACGTAAAGGGGCTCGGCTACAAGGAAGCGACCCATTTTCTACGCAACATCGGAAGGAATGGTGGATTGACGATCCTCGACCGGCATATCCTCAGGAATCTTCAGCGCTACGGTGCCATCCGGACCGTTCCAAAATCGCTGACCAAGAAGCGGTATCTTTCCGTTGAGCGACGGTTCATCGAATTCTCGGGCAGCATTGGCATTCCCGTGGATGAACTTGATTTGCTGTTTTGGAGCATGGAAACCGGTGAAATCAGGAAATAGGTTGAACACCAGAACTGAAAACTAACCGACTCAGGCACATGAAATTTCTCGTTCTCGGATCCGGTATGATGGGGAGCGCCCTTGCGCTCGACCTGGCCCGTTCCAAAAACGTGGAGAAGGTGACGCTCGCGGATGCGGACCTGCTCCGGGCGGAACAGGCAGCGCACAGGATCGGTTTGCCGACCGTGCACCCGGTAAGCCTCGACGTGACCATGATCGACAACGTTATCGATCTCATGAAACGGCACGAGTGCGCACTGGGCGCGGTCTCGTTCCGGTATAATTATGTCCTCACCAAAGCGGCTCTTGAGGCAGGCGTTCACTTCTGTGATTTGGGGGGGAACGACGAGGTGGTGCGCAACCAGATGAGCCTCGACGCGGAAGCCCGAAAAGCCGGCGTCCTCATAGTTCCGAATTGCGGCCTTGCTCCGGGTCTGGCAAATGTCCTCGCCGCCCGCGGCGTGGAGCTCTTCGATTCTGTCGACACGGTGAAGATCCGCGTCGGCGGATTGCCGCAGCATCCGCGTCCTCCCTTCAACTACCAACTCGTTTTTTCCGTTGAGGGGTTGATCAACGAGTACTCAGGAATGTCAACAGTCATTCGGGATGGGAAAGTGACCCAGGTTGAGACACTGACTGAAATCGAAACAGTGCAATTTTCGGAACCGCGCGGAACCCTCGAAGCATTCCATACATCGGGGGGAAGCTCTCTTCTTCCAACGATGTTTGAGGGAAAAGTGCGCGAACTCGACTATAAAACGCTCCGATACCCCGGCCACTGTGAGAGGTTCAAAACATTGCTTGATCTGGGCTTTGCGTCCAATGAACCCATCTCCATCGGGTCGAACCTCCTTACGGCAAAAGAGTTTTTCATGGAATTATTAAAAAGAAAGCTCGATTCCCGTGGCAAGGATGTTGTGTTCTTAAGGGTCGGCATCGAGGGGCTCCGGGGGGGGCATTCGCAGACTTTGACCTTTGAACTCATTGATTTTTATGATGAGATTGACAATATTACATCCATGATGCGAACGACCTCATTCCCGACGTCGATCATCGCGCAGATGATCGTTGGAGGGACGTTGACCTCCCGAGGCGTGCTGCCGCCGGAATCGTGCGTGCCACTGGATCCGCTCATAGCGGAGCTCGCGGCCCGGAGAATATATATCAAGCAAATGTGGTCAGAGCTTGCTGGATAGCAAGCATTCCTTCAATGTTTGAAGAGTCCTTCGTATGGGTCAGATGCAGTTGTTACTCGTCGTCTTGGGGGTGCTGCTTGTCGGTATCGCCATCGCGGTGGGTATCACGTTGTTCCAGGGCAGTGCGATAGAATCTACCCGAAACGCCATCATCAATGACTTGGGCTATTTTGCCCAACG
>JBBEBV010000421.1:42260-47544 GCA_040882165.1 Bacteroidota bacterium | reverse complement strand
ATGGCACAACAAAGCTCCTTCGACATCGTTTCACAAGTTGATTTACAGGAAGTCGATAACGCGTTGAACCAGGCGAGGAAAGAAATCACACAACGGTATGATTTCAAGGACTCAAAAACCTCGATCGAGCTCAACCAGAAGGAGAAGACCGTAACATTGCTTTCGGACGACGACTTCAAGCTCAAGAGCGTCATCGACATCGTTCAGTCCAAGCTTATCAAGCGCGGCGTTCCGCTGAAGGCACTCCGCTATGGAAAAATCGAGCCCGCAGCAAACAGTGCGGTGCGGCAGATCATCACGTTACAGGTTGGTATCGACAAAGAGGATGCGAAAGTCGTGGTCAGGATGATCAAGGATACCAAGCGTAAGGTGCAGGCACAGATCATGGAGGATCAGATCCGGGTCAGCGGCAAGGACAAGGACGACCTTCAGGAGATTATCAAGTTGTTACGTGAATCCGATTTGTCATTCGCCATGCAATTCGTGAACTACCGGTAGATGAAGGAACTGCGTCTCAGGATATCCCCCGCTCTTCTCATCCCCTTCCTCTTCCTCTTTCAGCAGGCAGACGCCTTTGAAAAAATCACCATCCGCATCAACTATGCGAACAGGCCCCCCTCGTATCTGAAGGCGCTGGATCTCGATGGCGCATTGTATGTCTCGTCCAATGATTTTGCCTCGCACTTCAGTCTTCCTTTTGCTGTAAGCCGGGAGCGATCGAAGTTTGAAATACGCCTCCCTCACCATCGTCTCAAGATGACGGCCCACAATCCCTTCGTAGTCATCACCGAGGTCGCTACCAATGTTTCCTCCGTGTATCAGGTTCCAACACCGGTCCAGTTTCTTGACAGCCTCTACTACGCACCTGCCCATCACTTCTTTGAACTGGTCGAGCGGTTTTCCGGAGTCGGGGTGTCCTGGGAACGGGAATCTCGCACCCTGTCCTACAGTACAACACCCCCACCACCCGGACCGCAATTCGATATCACGGGTATCGAGCTCGAGCCGCGACTGAATGGCTACCTCCTGACGGTCAAAGCCAATCGAAAACTCAACGAGTACGAGGCCCTCCTCAAGCAAAACGACGGGTGGCTGTTCGTCACCATCGCCAATGCCAACGCGGACACCAACGCTATTAAGCAGTTCAAAACGGGGCCCATTGTCCGTCAGATTTTGACGTTTCAATCGCCGACCTCCGTCCAGCTTACATTCCGCGTGGGCACCGACGTTGCACGGGCCGAACCCCTTACGGAAAAGGGGACGAACGACCTCATGATCGCGCTCCATACAAGGGCCGAAGTGGAGAAGGAAGAGTTGGAGCGGCGCAAGCAGGAATTGATCCGGGAGCGTCTGGAGCGGGAACGAAGTCGCCAGAAACTCGATGTGATCGTTATCGATGCGGGTCATGGAGGGAAGGATCCCGGGACCATCGGCGTGAACAAGACACGCGAGAAGGACGTCACCCTTGCCGTGGCGTTGAAGCTTGGAGCGCTGATTGAAAAATCCATGAAGGATGTCAAGGTCGTCTATACACGCAAGAATGACCGGTTTGTCGAACTTTACCGCCGGACGCAGATTGCCAACGAGGCGGACGGGAAGCTCTTCGTCAGCATCCATTGCAATTCCACGGAGCGGAAACCGTCATCCGCAAATGGTTTTGAGATCTACTTGCTCCGGCCCGGCAAGACGGAGAGCGCTACGCGCATCGCCGAGCGTGAAAACTCCGTGATCCAGTTGGAAGAAGGGTACGAGGGCCGGTACAAAGAATTAACCGAAGAGAATTTTATTCTTGTTGCCATGCGCCAGAGCGCTTTCGTCCGGTACAGCGAGCGTTTTGCCGAAATCGCCTCGGAGACCATGGCAAACCAATTGAAGATCCGGAATAGCGGCGTGAAACAGGCGGGATTCTATGTCCTGGTCGGGGCGTCGATGCCGAACGTCCTGGTGGAGACCGGCTACCTTTCGAACCGCAACGAAGAGCGCGTACTCCGGAGCAAGGACGGTCAACAAAAAATTGCCGAGGCGTTGTTCGAAGGGATTAAACACTTCAAGGAGATGTATGACAAGGCCCTGGACGAGACAAGATCGGGAAGCTAAGGCGTACGGTGAAGAGGTATGAAACAACAGGTGAGAACCCCACGGCCATAAGACCATCTTCGATCCCCCCTCGGAACCGAATCGTTCCCTCCTTCTACACCATCCCCGCCATCCTCCCGATCTGTGCCACAAAAAAACAGACGATGAATGCGATCGCCAACGGCAGGAGGGCTGAAACCCAGGTCCATCGCGCACTCCCCGTTTCTTTATAGATCGTATACAAGGTGGTCGAACAAGGGTTGTGCAGGAGGCTGAAGAGCATCAGGTTGAGACCCGTCAGCAGCGTCCATCCCCCCGCATGGAGAACTGCCGCCGTAGCCGTCTCCGAATCGAGTTCAAACATCACACCCGCTCCACCCCCCACCTCAGCAGAACCCGTCACCAACACCGTCAGCATCAGGATTGTCGGAATCACGATCTCGTTCGCCGGGATCGCGATAATGTACGCAAGCAGGATGACGCCGTTCAATCCGATGAGAATCCCCACGGGATCCAGGAACCCGATCGTCAGCCCGGCAAGGCTTTCGCCTCCGATGTGGATGTTGGAGACAAGCCAGATCAATCCCCCTGCCGGCACCGCCCAGATGACCGCCCTCCACAAAACAATCAGCGTCCGGTCGATGAGCGAGGTATAGAGCGTTTGCCAGATCCTGGGGGGGCGATACGGAGGAAGCTCGAGGCTGAAGGTCGAGACCTCCCCGCGCAACACCGTTCTTGAGAGTCCCCAGGAAACAAGAAAGGTAAAAAAGATGCCGATCAGGACGACCCCCACAACCGCCAGTGCGGACGCGGCACCGGCAAGGTGAGGCGGGACGAGCGCCCCGATAAAAATGGTGGCCACCAGGATCTGTGTCGGCCAGCGTCCGTTGCAGAGAGCGAAGTTATTGGTGAGGATGGCAATGAGACGTTCCCTCGGACTGTCGATTACGCGCGTGGAGATAATTGCGGCGGCATTGCAGCCATATCCCATCGCCATCGTCAGCGCCTGCTTCCCATGCGCACCAGCCCTTCGAAAGAGAGCATCCAGGTTGAACGCGACGCGGGGAAGATAGCCAAAATCTTCGAGGAGGGTAAACAATGGGAAGAAGATCGCCATCGGTGGCAACATCACACTCACCACCCATGCCATCGCGAGGTACATCCCGTCGAACAGGAATCCGTTCAACCACCACGGGAGACCGAGCGATGCTCCGGTTTCCTTAAGGAATGGATGGGCGAAATCGACCAGAAAATCGGCCAGCAAGCGGGACGGGACGTTCGCCCCTTCGATCGTAATCCAGAACACGATCGCAAGCAAGAGGAACATCAGGGGAAACCCGAACACCCTGCTTGTGACAAGGCGATCAAGCGTCCGATCAAATGAGATCCTGGGCCTTCCTCCCTCGACTGCCACAGACCTGCCGGCGATACGCTCTGCCTCCTTGTACAGCGACTGAATGGTCGAGTCGTGCAGGCGTTCTCCAACCTCCCACCGGAGAGCGTTGGCCGTACTCAGAATCTGCTCGTGCTTAGACTGCTCGGGAGTGCTCATTGTGCACTTTCTTCTTTCCACTTGTTGCGAGGGAATCTTCCAGGGCTGATCGTCGTGTCAGATCGCCTAGTTCACCGCTCCGGATGGCCTCGACAATCCTTTGATCCCCCTCCAACAACCGGAGTGCGACCCAACGCGCGTTTGGGAGAGAGGGGAATGCCTGCTGGACCTTCGCAGTCATTTTTCCGATCGCTTTATGCAATGCACCGGATTCGATCGGGAAACGTTTTGGTTTGCAGACAAACGTACCGGTTGCAACTTCTGCTATGGCACGAAGGAGTTCGGGGATCCCCTGGTTATTCCTCGCGGCCGTGGGTATGACCGGCACGCCCAGATCGCGCATGAGAACCCGTTCCTCCACCACGATCCCATGGCGCTTCGCTTCATCCACGAGATTGAGGCAAACGACGGCCTTATCCGTTATCTCCAGCACCTGCAGGACGAGGTTCAGGTTTCTTTCCAGGCGGGTGGCATCGACAACGACCACCGTGACATCAGGCTGGCCGAAGAGAATGAAATCCCGCGCCACCTCCTCATCCGTGCTGGTGGAAAGGAGGGAATACGTGCCCGGAAGGTCGACCAACTTGTACCGTTTCGCATCGTAGGAAAATGCCCCTTCCGCCCGGACGACGGTTTTCCCGGGCCAGTTCCCCGTGTGCTGCCTCAAGCCTGTCAGGCTGTTGAAAACCGTGCTCTTCCCCACGTTGGGATTCCCGGCAAGGGCGACAACAAAATCAAAATTCCCGGCTTCCAGACCCAGCCGGACCAGTTTTGCGTCCTTGTTCACCGGACAAACTTCACATTGCTGAGGATTCATTGTCGTCATGCTGTTCCTGTTGGCTCCGAAATATAGACGAGATCTGCCTGCTGTTGCCGGAGAGCGATGGTCGCGCCGCGAATCCTGTACGCCGTTGGGTCGCCGCCGGGACTTCGTAATTCGGCTTCAATCATCGTTCCGGGAACAACGCCAAGGTCCATCAATCTTCGCCGCTGCGTGCCGCGACACGCGGGCGAAAGTCCGGTCACCATTCCACGTTCCCCGATGGCAAGGGAGGCCAGCGTCAAAAAGGGGCCCTCGTGGACCGCTTCGACGGGTAACGTCACCACGGAGATGTTGGCAGCGACGACGGGGGCAAGAATAACTTCATTTCCTGCCGCATCGAACACCACCCGGTCCGGCGATTGCCCGATCATCCGAACCTGCATGCCGGGGAACAATCCCACGGCAACCAACTGAGCATAGATCGCCGCCGGCTCGTCTTCGACGTGCACAATGGCTGCCACCTCACTGACCTTTAACGATGTGAGCGGAACGCCCTGATGCGACGGGAGGGTTCCGGCCACGGTCGGGATCGGGTCGCCATGCGGGTCATACAAGGGATCGCCGAGTTTTCGGGCAATGGCATTCGCCTCCTCGACGGTCATCGCGTGTTCCTTCAACTCGGCCTCCGTATGCCACTCCGCTTCCCGGACGTTTGTCTCATCCGCAAGGTACCGTTCCCAGAGCCTGTGGAGGCGGATGACACGGAGCGCGTACGACCGACCACCCGTCGTGAGACGGAGCTCAAGGTTTCGGCGTTCGACCAATCTGAGACCCTCGAGTCGCGAGATCAGTTTGACCGCTTCATCCCCGGAGATGGAAAGGGTACCCGCAAG
>JBBEBV010000421.1:23233-42160 GCA_040882165.1 Bacteroidota bacterium | reverse complement strand
TGCTCCAGTTTTTCCGAGGTGATGTGCTCCAACCGCTCCGCCTCCTCGTCGATTTCATCCCAATCGTACTTCAACACTTCGACAAGGAAGAGTTCCCAGAGCCGGTGTCGGCGAATGATCCTCAGGGCTTTCTTGCGTCCACGCTCACTCAACTCCACTCCCTTGTAGGGTGTGTAGGTAACGCTCCCTTCCTCCGCCAGCTTCTTGATCATCTCGGTAACGGACGGGGCGGAAATCTGGAGTTGTTCCGAGAGGGACGACGTCGTCACCCTCCCTCCCCGCTCCTGAAGCTTGTAGATGTTTTTGAGATAGTTTTCGACTTGCTCGCTTGCCATATTTCCTTGTTTTTAGAAATAACTTGCAACACTGAAGTTTACGCCAACGCTTCTCTCCGCGAAATCCACACGACTCCAGTGCCGGTCGATGCGGTAGTCCAATTTGAAAACGGTATCTTCGACCGGACGGAAGTTCAGCCCCATGCTGAACCGCTGGATGGCATCACCGGCGATTCCTGTATCAAGGTCCACAAGTTCATATCGACCCACCACGGTAAAACGCGATCGGGCCATCACGGGGATCCACCCGCGTCCAAAGTGATAATTCATCTGCGCGTACAATCCCTGTTGCTGCTCGGCAAACAATCCGCGAAGCGAGGGAGGAACATCGATGGAAGCCCGGGCAATTTCCCCCAGTACCTCCCAAGCCCCCTGCCGATACTCCCAGTCCAGTGCCGCCAGGGTAAGGTTCCGCTTATCGTCAATTTGAAGATCGTCCGCCATATACCTGTTGTACGGACCGGTGTGGAGAGAAACACCGACCTCCAGGGCCATGGACGGGCTGTAGGCAAGACGCCCGACGAGCGATGGGAGGGAATTGTTGTCTTCTTCAAACGCACCGCGGCCTTCCGCGATACGCGTCCCGTCGGCTGCTGCCAGAACCCCGTCATGAAGACCATTGACTGCGTAGAGTTCGTAGGTAAGACGCGACTCTGCAGCAGGGAAGAAGGCTCCATAGAACCCCATCCCAGCTTCCGAAAACGCCGCCGGAATGATAAGCGTGCTCACCAGGGGGCGTTCGGTCAGGTTGTTGAGGGGACTGTCATGGGCAAGGTTGAATTTGCCGACGGGGGATAAAAGGATCCCACCTCGAAACGTCAGTGCCGGGTGAATCTCGAAATCCAGGAAAGCAAACTCGAGTTTGATCTCTTCGGTCCCATGCTCGAACTCCAGTTCGGCGGCCACCCGCAGACGGTCTGAGACAACCGAATGGGTAAAGAGATTGAACCGCCGTGCCTCGAACGATGGGGCCTCGTTAATCCCTTCCGTCCGTTCGAATTTCCAGAGAGCCTCCATGTAGCCGCCGATGGCCGTACGGCCGAAGAGACGGGTCACAAACGGCTTATCGTAATATCCCCCTCTCACAAAAGGGCGTTCGGCTTCCCGACCGGTTGTGTCCTGGATAGACTCCGGATGAAGAGCTCCCCCGAATGCCCCGGCCGTGGCCATGAGAAGGACAAATGCCATTAAGAATACATTCTTCATGATTGGAGTTGGATTGTCAATCGGTTATTGATGAATTGAACCGGATATCGTTCAAGCGGTTCCTCGGCCGGTCCACGGACCACAGCGCCTTCCAGGGTATACGTGGAACCGTGACATGGACAACGGAAAAACGACGGCTCTTTTCGCACCGTACAGCCAAGGTGGGTGCACACAGGAGACACCGCGGCGTACGACCCTTCACCGATCCGGACAATCAACAGACTTTCGTGATGAGACGGGACCTCAACCTCGATGGCTCCTCCCTCAAGAGCCAGTTCTGGATACTTCTCGGGGTCCAGAACTACCTTCCCCTCCGAGGCGGATACTCTATAGGTTGAAAGCCCTGTCGCACACCCGCTTGCCGCGAACAGCACGGGAAGCAGCGTGACCGTCAAAGCACCGGTCTGCTGAAGAAAGATCCTCCGGCTCAGTGGAACCTTCATACTCAACCCTTTATAACGAAAGAAGAAACGCGATCAGCGCGTCCTGATCCTGTTTCGAGAGAACAAGAAAACGTCCCCTTGCCCCTGCTGCTTCTCCACCGTGAAGTCGAATTACTTCGGCCAATTCGGAAGTCCGACCGTCGTGCAGATAAAAGGGGTTTCCTCCAAGATGATCCGCTACCAGGCGCATACCCCACAACGGAGAGGTACGCCATTCCGTCCCCCCCGCCTCCCCTTCGATAAAGTTGTCCTCAAGTTGGGGACCCATGTCATGAAGAAGCAGATCGGAATACAAGGGGACATCGACCTGACTCAAAGCCGCGATGCTGGGGTGTGTCCCCGTCTTCATGGAAGGAATGTGACACGATGCGCAACCGACCTGTTGAAAGCGTTGCTCCCCCTGCAGCACTTGAGGACTGAGTGGCCCACGCTTCGGCGGAGCCAGGGTGCGCAAGTAGAATAGGACATCATCGATGGTTGAGCGAGAGACCTCCGGTTCAGGCACGTCATCACCCAGTGTTCCATTGGCCGGATGCGGATTTTCGTTTGGGAGAACATCGGACGTAATACCCATATCCTGATGGTACGCGGTTGCAACCTGTTGAAACAGGAAAGCGACAGCGGCCTTCCGGCCAAATCTTCCGACCGAAGGTGTCTGAGGTACCCCCACCCAGTCCGGGGGAACCACCATGTTCGGGCGGCCCGATATACCGTTACCGTCCGCGTCATTCGGATCGGCGTGAGCGAGAATGACTGCGTCCGGAATTGCTTCGATCAGTCCAAGCCCGAAGACCAGCGGACCGCTCCGGATGGAGATCGCGTTTGCGTGTGCAGGAAGCATCTCCGGGACAGCGCCGGGAATGGCGCGTTCCTGGAGTTGCGGCCCCCCTTCTGTATACAGCGGATCGAAGACGCCCCCTGTGTTGCGGCCGAACCGGATCAGGTTGGTCCTCGGATGCCCCTTGCCATCACCGGAGTGGCAACTCTCGCACGAGGGTTGGTTGAAGAGCGGTCCAAGCCCCTCCTTCACAGAAAACACTTTTTCAAAAGCCTCATCGCCGCGGGCAAATGCGAGTTGCTGCGCACGGGTCAGGCCTGGGAGGGGTTGGTCGAAGGATTCGCCTTCCTCCACCGGACCGGTAAAGAGCGCGGTGCAACCCACCATGCCGCAGAGTGCAAGGATCGAGCCCACCGATATCAACGTACTTCGTGTATTGAATCGTACCCTTCTCATGACTTTCTAATTCTGATTATCTAAGTTTGAATTTAGGACACCCTAAATATAAATCAAGGCGGACAGAATGTCAACCCCTTTTTCAAAAAAAAGATGAGGAGAGCAGCCTTGAAAATCAGGGTCATTCTTGTTTCTCTTTGAACTTTGCCGTATTGTTGAGTTCCATCACCGAAAGAACGCATCATGGTGCCGAAAATCCTGATTATCGATGACGACCCCATGATCCGGGAGATGGTCGCCATGGCTTTGGTCCAGGCAGGGATGGAGCCTGTTCAAGCCCCGGACGGTCAGCAGGGAGTTCAGGTTGCCATCTCCACCCAGCCCGACCTGATCCTGTGTGATGTTCAGATGCCCCAGCTCGACGGGTACGCCACACTCTCGCAACTCAGGCAAAATCCCTCGACCGCGACGATCCCGTTTATCTTCCTGACCGGCCTGGCAGACCGATCCAACATACGTCAGGGAATGAACCTGGGCGCGGACGATTTCCTTTCGAAACCGATTGCAATCCTGGAACTCCTCGGGGCAATCCATTCCCGGCTCGAGAAGCGTCGATTGACCAACGAGCACGGCGAACGAAAGCTGGAAGCGCTGCGGTCGAGCATTACCCTCTCCCTTCCTCATGAAATTCGAACTCCCCTGAGTGGGATCATCGGATTCGCCGAAGTGCTGCGGGATGATAGTGCGGACCTCACACCTGCCGAGATCTCCGATATGGCAGGCCTTATCCTGAAGTCCGCAAACCGGCTCGGTAATCTCACGGAGAATTTTCTTTCGTACGCCCAACTGGAAATCCTCGCGTCCGACCCGGAACGCGTGTCCCTGCTGAGGACCGAACGGACGGCCATGCTCGACATGCACATCGATGAGCTCGCCAGGAAGAAACGAGGGGAAGCGGGTCGTGGGGAGGATATTGTGGTGAACCTCACCGGAGGTGAGGCCGCCATCTCCAACGCTCATATGCGACGGGTCGTGGAAGAATTGGTTGATAATGCGGTGAAGTTTTCGGCCCCAGGTACGCCCGTGCATGTCGTAACAGAGAGGACGGGAGGCATGTTTCGCCTGTCCGTTACGGATCGGGGCATCGGTATGAGCGACCGGCAGATTGCGGAAATCAGTGCATACAACCAATTCGAGCGAACGACGAGGGAACAGCAGGGAGCCGGACTGGGTTTGGCGCTCGTCAAACGGTTGATCGAGCTGTACGGTGGGAGCGTTGTTCTTCGAAGTGAGTTAGGGAAAGGGACGACGGTAACCGTTACACTCCCCATCCCCCCGTCGTAACGAGAAAGCGGATCTAGTCCTTCTTTTGCACATCCTTTCGCTCAAAAATCTCATCCCCCAACCCGGTGTTGATCCGATAGTTTGAATAGATCACGCTGATCATCCCGCTCCTGATCGAACGCTGTCTTTCGTCCAGTTGCGGCGTGGGGGTCGCTGCGGGGTCGCCCCCTCTTCCGGTTGTATCACGATCGGGGGCTTCGAACTCCGCCTTCATCGATTGCGGCATCCAGTATCTCCCCTCCAACAGCGTGTAAGCAAAGGACATCGTCAACACCCTGCCTTGGTAGGGAATGGTCTGCATCCGGACGATCGTCCAGTTCCTCTCGTCGACCCAAACGAACATCTGCCTGAGCCGCGTGGATGCCTTCTTTGCTGCCAACTGCAGTTTGGTAGCCTTCCCTTCTCCGAGGTCATCACTCCCTGCCAGGGACACATCATAATGCTCACGCATTGCTGCCGGATCGATCGTCAGCCCCTCCCGCGGCAGCATGGTAAAGCTTGGCGATTCAAAGTGGACCTTGTTCGGATGTTTGAAATACATCTTCGCCTGCATGCGGGGAATCTTCATCCTCTCCATATCGACATCCGCCTGGATATCGACGATGTAATCCTTCACCGCGAACATGCGTTGCTCGACATTCAGAAGGATTTGGTCCGCTGCCGACGGCTTCTGCGCCTCTGCATCATACATCACCACCAGCAGGGCCACGCCGGTGATCATTCCCCTCAGCAGACACATCACATCCCCTTTGTATCGACAAACGGTTTCCACTTTTCCTCCGGTGATGGTGGGGTGAACAGGCTCACGCCGACCAGGCAGACGATGGAAGCGATGGCGGCAGGGATGATAATATAGTCTGTCTCCATGGCGCTTTCCGGCACGATGAAGTTATACACAGTAATCGCAAGCGTCGTCCCCATGCCTGCGATAATGGAAGAAACTCCGCCGGCAACCGTGACCCGCTTCCAGAGGAATGCCGCGAGCAGCGCCGGGGTGATGCCCGCTCCCACCATGGTGTATGCCGTAAACGCCATGTCGAGGATGGTCTTGAAAAAGTTCGCCAGTACGAACGCGACGATGCCCAGGACGACGATCGAGATCCTCTGAAAACGGACGATCGCCGGCTGCGAGACATCCGGATTGATGAAGCGCTGATAGAAATCCCTCGTGATGTTCGTCGAGGGAATCATCAGGAACGAGTTTGCCGTGGAAAGAATGATCGCGACCGCGGCGCACAAGAGCAGCACCCCGGCCGCCGTCGGAAGATCAAACCGTGCGAGGTGCAGGATGATTGTCTCCGTGGTGGCGCGGTCGATGGACCCGTCGGCGCCAACGAAGGGGGCGAGGTTGATGTACTTGGCGCTCCCAAACACGGCGAGGGCGCACAGCATGCTTTCGACGATGACCACGCCGATGATCATCATCACGACCGCACGCCGGGCGGTCGACTCATCCTTCGCGGCGAAGAATTTCTGATACATACCGCTCTCACCCAGCAGCAGGAAAAACGTCGGGAAGAACACTCCCATCGCCCAGGTCATGTTGTGCGTTCCGAACGCGGTAAACCGGTCGGCGGGCAGGGTGGCAAGCTGCTCCGCCCCGCCGACAGCTGCATACACGAGCGGGACAGCGAGAAGGACTCCAATCGTCATCATCACACCATTAAAGAGATCGATGGTAATGATCGAGACCATCCCGGCAACCACGGTAAAGAGGATAACGACGGCGCACGTAATCGCGCCCCCCCAAAGCGGGTCGATGCCGGTGAGGATATTCAAAAGCCTTCCGCCACCGCGGAACTGGTAGCCGGCGATGGTCAGATACGCTATAATGACCGCCGAGCTCCCGAAAATGCGTGCAACGGAATTGTACCGCTTCTCCAGGATATCCGCCACGGTGTACTGCGAAATCCTCCGCACACGGTGGGCAAGGAAGTACACGATCGCGATCCCGACCCAGGCCCCCGCGCTCATCCAGAGCTCGGAAAAACCCATCCGAAAGGCCAACCCGGCCCCTCCAAACAGGCTCCCCGACCCGATCCACGAACAGACGAGGGTGCCCGCCAGAAAGACCGCCGACGTCTTCCTTCCGGCAACCATGAAGTCATCCTGCGTCTTGACTGACCGGCCTTTATAAATTCCAAAACCGATCAGGACGGCAAGATACACCACTACTGCCGCGAGATAGATATCCATATTCTTCCTCTCTCTTTGATGGGTGACTTCAAGTACTTGTCCGTCTCAGGACAGAACATCCTTCCGAACGAAAATGAACCACGTGGCTCCCAGAAACGCGGCGGAGTACGCCCCAAGCACCAGGGCGTCGTTCCCGATCGCCGACCAGGGAACGGGATCCATAAACACTTTTTGCCACAGGTTGGTGTAATGCATAAAAAGATACGGGCGTACCGATTCGAACAACTCGACCGGGATGGTGAGGATGACAAGACTGACGATCAACACCCCCATCGTCCCGACGATCGGCCCGATGGCATTCTCCACGAACGAAGAAAAGAAGAACGACAGGGAAGCAATCGTCAGCATCATCCATGCGGCAAGACTATAGCCGACAACAAACCGCCAGGCCACATCCGCTTCAGGGAGAATTAAAATTCCGCGGTTGAACACGAAGAGGTCCCCCCGGCCCAACAACGGTATTGCCAACCCGATACTGAGAGCGCCGAGAAAAAAGACAAACAGAAAAGTGTACAGGAGGGTCGTGATATACTTGGACAAAAGAATTTTCGTTCTGGAGACGGGCCTGATCAGGATCAGGCGGTAGGTTCCGGCGGTCGCCTCACCCGCCAGCATATCCCCCGCTACGAACGACACGAGGAGGGGAATATGCACCCAGAGGCTGTTCATCATGTTGTACGAGACGAGCCAGCCGTTGAAGAGGTTCCCCACAAAGAAAAAATCCTGCTGCAGGGAGCGTGTCATCCCCTGAAGAAACCTCCCTCCCTCCATCTTCATCGCCACTTCGATGAGAGGGACGATCAGGAGGATGAGCGCAAAACCGATATAGGTCCGCTTCTTCAAAAAGGTCTTGAGAAGTTCGAAGTAGACTAAACGGGCCATGGACGCCTGCCGTGAAGGGAGATCAGGATGCCCTTGGATAAAAGTCCCGGGAGGTCGTGAAGAAACCGTCCGGGCAATGTCAGGCTTTTGATTCATTCTCCGTGATCGAAAGGAAGAATTCCTCGAGCGACCGTCGGGGGACGATCGCCTGAACTGAGACATTGTTGCGGACGAGAGCCCGGTTGAGTTGTGGCACACGATCAAACGGCATCGAAACTTCGAAGGCATCGCCAATCTTCCGCACCGATGCCGCATACGGCTGTGTGCGCAGCACCTCTCGCAGCTTTCCTTTCGGTTCGCCACGGAGGAGCACATACGTCTCCCCTTCCTCCAGAAGCTTCTTCACCTCCCCCTGCGTCACGAGCTCCCCCTTGTTGATGATGGCCATCCGGTTCGCCACGAGTTCCACTTCATTCAGGAGATGGGAAGAGAGGAGGATCGTTTTCTTCCGGTCATGAGCGAGGTGGTGTATAAGATCCCGGATTTCCTTCATCCCCTGCGGATCCAGCCCGTTGGTCGGTTCATCCAAAACCACCAGTTCCGGGTCGGAGAGAAGCGCCTGGGCGATACCGAGACGTTGTTTCATGCCGTGCGAGTAGGTCTTCACCGCGTCGGTGACCCGCCCCCCCAATCCGACCAATCCGAGCACTTCCAGAATACGTCTGCGGTTGGTCCCTCCGCTGAGGGCACCGACGATTTCAAGGTTTCGGTACGCTGAGAGGTACAGATAGAAATCCGGTTTTTCGACGATGCCTCCGACTGATTGGAGCGCGGCGCTCCGTTGTGTCCGGAGAGAATGACCGAACAAGTGTACGTCACCGTCGGTGGGTTTGATCAGGGAAAGCAACATGCGGATGGTGGTACTTTTTCCGGCGCCATTGGGGCCAAGGAACCCGAAGATATCGCCGCGGCGAACCTCAAGATTGAGGTTGCGAACGGCCCACCGCTGTTTAAACCGCTTGCTCAGATTGGCTGTTTGAAGGATGACGTCGGCTGACAAAGGACCGTGGGGTTGGTTGAACCTCATGCGCGTCACAACAACGTTGAAAACGTGGCCAATGTAGAAGTTATTTGAGGGAATTGCAAGGCGAGCTGCAGGGAGGTCGTGTCTCAGTTTTCATGGTTGGGGAATTTCACACCTGCCCGCCGCACGCAAAGCTGTGCTTGCGGCAGGCGGGGAGTTCCACAAAGAAGAAGAGAAGAGAGTTCCACAGAGAAAAGCTGTTCTCAGTGGAACTCCGTCCCCTCATAATAAAAAAACCTCCCCGCGAGCATTCCCGGGGAGGTCGATGAGCGGACCGCAGCGAACACTATTTTTGTTTCAGCCTTTCGATGGACCCCTGCACAATCTTCTGTTGCGCAGATGTCAGGTCCTCCTTGGCCAGGAGAGCGTACTCCGCAACGGCCTCGTTGGTGAGCCGCATTTTTTCAAACGCCTGGGCGGTCAGAATTCTTGCTTCGTAATTCAAACGGAGCTCCGGATAAATCCTGAATGTTTCTTTCGTCTTGAGGATCGAAGTACCGAAGAACGCGTTGTCAAACAGAACCTTCGCCCCCTGTAATTGCATCGTTCCCACGTCGAACGGACGTGCAGCTTCCAGTGCGTCCTTTTCCATGTTGCTGCCGCGGAGTACGGTGGCCGAGGGGATGATGGTCTCTTCATTATTCCGCTGTGGAACGGAGAGGATGTTCTCCATCGCCAGCTTCAGGAGGAACTCCTCCTGTGTCAGGTTCCGGACGTCGGAAATATCAATCATCGTCAGCTCAGGAACCGAAAGTTTCTTGCTCACCGACTGAATGAGGGCTGTAGCCCCCTTGCCGGTGCGCATGGTATCCTCGGGCTTCAGGGAATCGCCGGCCTTCAGGTTTTTCCATTCCTCGTTGACCCCCCGCCGGACTTCCACGACTCCTTTGACCGATTTGACCGTAAAGTCGCTCGCGAACACGGGGATCGCGAAAAGACCGAGGAGCACTGCTGTGACAATTCGTTTCATCATACTGAGATCCTTTCTGACACGTATTACATCATCGGCCTGACATCGACCACTCGTACCCATCCCCGCACCACTCCCAACCCCACCTCGACATGATCAAAATATTCCCTGGCTCCCACTTCCCATGCTTTTTGGAATCCGTCGGTCATGATCGTTGTTTCGATCGGAAGCCAGATTGTTTCCTCGCCCCGCTCATTCTTCCGCACAACGTACCGTTTGGGGTTGTTACTGACGATATCGGCCTGTGACACGGGGACACCGGTATCAAACATGAGGAAAATATGAGCATCTTGCGTCCGGCCGGGTGGAATGACGTCGATAAAGGCGGTGCTGATGCCGACACTCGAGAGGAGCGATGCATACGCCACCGTCATGTCGTCACAGTCCCCCCCCCGCAATGCGAAGGTCTCCGAGGGATACTGGACCCGGTCCTTGCTGCCCCGGGGGTCGTTGACATAGGAGAGTCGTGAAGCAAATTCGTTGAACAGGAACGACGCCGTGTTATAACGATCCAACTGCAGCGAAGTTGCCGCAAGCGTATCCTTGTGCTGGTTCACCACAGTGCGGGTGAACCGTAAAATATCGGGATCCTCGGGGGTGACGAAGCTCCGTAACGTCAGCGCATCCCCGTCCCAATCGTTCCGTCCACGGATGATCAACCGGGTCTGGCTCCGGTCGTCATAGCCTTCGGCCGTGGAGGCCTTCACGAGCACTTCCGCAGCCCGCAACACCATCGACGGGACAAACCGGATCGCGTCATTGAAGATGGCGGTAAACGGGATCTCGACCTCCTCATTTGGCGCAATGAAATGTGCCGGTGTTTCCGTCGGACGATCCATATACTGGTCGACAAAGAAGGATACCCGCGCCTGAATAGGCTTCTGGGAGATATTGCGAACCCTCGCCTTGCCAATCGGCCGGATGGCATGCACATGGTAGGAGGAGGGATAGACCTCGCTGGAAATGGTTACATACTCGATCCTGGCAATGTACTCCCGCGTGCGTCCCAGCGGAACGTTGATCGTCAGCATCCCCTGACTCTGCGTGAACTGGTTAAAGGCGATATCGTTCACCCCTTTCGAAACAAAATCCTGCACAGTCACTTTTGAACGGTCGGTCGGATTGAAAAAATGGAGATAACTGAGATCAAAGCGGACCGACTCGTAACTGAATCCTAATCCTCCGGAAATCGCGGCGACAAAGGGGGAATATTGTGCGCCGAAGACCGATCCCTGCCTGATCGTGACGCCATCGGCAATATGCCACTCGGAACCGAATCCCCCCTGGCGCTCGGTATCAAAATCGATGGCCAGCGTGGCGAATCGTGAAGGACTGTAGCTCAATCCCATCCGCAAGGACTTGACCGACCGGAGGGCGTAGGAATCTACTTCCTGGGGAAACGTGTTTTCCTTCATCCTGAACAGGTTTTTGGCGACGACTCCCATGCTGAAGGAAGGGTCCGGATTCCAGAGCATGCCGATATCCAGATTCCAGGAACTTGCGTTGTACTCGACCACCCGCAGACGAGCCACCGTATCCTGTTCGATAAAGGGACGGGTATCCGCGATAAACTCCTCCCGTAACCGTCCACTGAAACCCAGCGCCACATCGGGGGTCATTTGAAAGCCATATCCAAACGCGTACGATTCCTTGTAGTTGATCCGTTTATCAAACGTAATCTTCTGTCCGTTCTGGAATTGAAAGGTGCTCGGGACAATGAACTCCATCACCAAGCCGGGGGAATACCGCAACGAAAAAGTGTGGTTCTCCAGGAACCGCTTCGTCACTCCCAAGGTCTGAAAGCTCAGTCCGCGCGTCCCGGAGGAAAACATATTCGAACCGCTCAACTCCCAGTCGCGCACCTGCATTAATCCGGCAGGATTCCAATCGAGACCCGAGAGGTCGTTGACCAGTGCCGTGTAGGCACCCAATCCCATGCCCCGCGAAGAACTCAGGTATTGCCCCTCGGCAACCCCGGTCAGCAAGCCTGCGACAACAAGGAATGTTAACCAAAATCTCATGAACCCTCTTCAGTACGATCTCAGAAACCCTGAGACCCGTTTCGCGTGAACCGTTGAAGGAAACGTGGACGACCCTGCACTTGGGGTTAGCGCAGGGCTACAACCATATTGTGGATCGATGCGGCCTGGAGCAACACTTTGTCCGGATATCCCTGGAGAGCGATCTCCGCTTGATTGACTGAAACAAGAGACAGAAGGACTTTGCCGCCATTCGGCGTGGGGATCAGCTTCAGCAATTTGGAGGAGATCGTCAATGCCTCGTGCTTCGGATAGGCCGTAAATTGGACCAGGGGTGTTCCAGCCCTTCCATGCTGTTCATCATAGGTACTGATGATCACCTTCATGCGCTGCCCGGGCACCCCGCGCCATCGCAAAATCAGATCCTCGTCCCGGAACACGATGCTGTTTGCCTGCAAACTGGTAATGGTCACTTCATCCGGGCTCAGGACGGGAAGCTGGAAGCTCTTCAGTTCATGCTCGCTATTTTTGCCATACCGTTTTCCCCTGGCAGAGATAAAGTATGTGTGCCGGGGAACGTAGAGCATGGGGCTCGCGGGTTGATTGCCGTCATTCCCGAGCTTTTGAATGAACCCGACACTGAGCGCAACCACGAAATTGGGCGTCCGCAATTGTGTGACAATTTCAGTGGCGTCAAATTCGACGTCGTCCAGCGTCGCCCTGCCCACATCGATAAGACGGTAATCCGAAAAGTATCCCCAACCTCCCTTGGCCCAAACGGTGTCCTGCAGATCTCTGAGGAGTATGCGGGAGTAGGAAAGCGAGGAGCGCCCTCCTTCAAGATCGGATTTGACGCCGCCTATCAAGATTGTTCCCGGGTAGTTCTGCTCATCCCTCCGGAGCAATCCTGTAAGGTCGACCGTCGTTTCCGTTTGGTCCTTCACGGACGAAGAACTCGATGTATCCGGTTGCTCTTTCAGGAAGAGTACTTCAACCGGCTCATCGCGAGCGATTTCATCCTGGAGGGTAACTGGGTTGTTTTGGCGGCAGGCTGCGAAGACTAACAGAATGCCAAGAAAAACGATATATGTTATTCGGAGGTTCATCTCACGGTCCATCGCACTGATGTAATATAGGGAAAATTCCTGTAAAAAAATCCGGGGACGGGCTTTGTTTGTTAGTTAAAAGTCAATCCACGCGAATAGATTGATGCCCGTCCCCGGGCTAAAATTCAGGCTCCCGCCGTTCCCCACGAAGGCGGAAGCCCGGGATACCCATCCTTGCTGCTATTACTGGATGACATACGGTACCCCCCAGAAACTGGTCGAAACCGGACCATCCAACTCGCACAACGTTTCCCGATTAATCGCTTCAACCACTGCATGAAACACGCCCGGCTTGGATTGTGCACGGACAGTGTTTTCGTAAGTATGCAAATATCGATTCCCGGATTTATTCTCAGATTTGAGCGGCAAGAGAGTCCGTTGACCCCACTCCCCCTTAAAACCCGACCGGAGCACAACCATGGTTGGCTCGAAATCGGACGTCTTGAGTTTCACGGCGACATCCACATCACTCTCCCCTTCGACGGTTGCCACACGCGGATCATTCAGGCCAAAGGGCCAGATGTTTTCATTGGGAGATTTGAGAGAGATCATTGCCCCGGTCCTGGCTCTCAACGTCAACTCATCGATAAGCACGTTAGCATCTTCGGTCCCTCCCCTGACAAGGGAAACCGCGTGCAACTTCCAGTTTTTCGATGGGTCCTTGGACTTCCCAATCCGGGAGAACTGCGCCTGCCGAACACTGCGTTCCGTAAACGGTTTCTCGATGATGGCGTGTCTCATGCGCGTGCTTAGCTGATAGGGGGCGGAGATCTTCATGATCCCGGTGATCGTCCGCGAAATCGTTGCGATCACGCGCTCTTCCGTCTGCTCATCGAAGGAGACCGATTTGCTGACGTTATGGATGACTCTCCCCCAACGCAACGGAAATCCCCGGTCGCCGATCTTCGTCGACCCACCGACATAATCCGTTGCATACGCGTCCCCGTCATCTAACGGAATCACATCGGATGTCAACAAATTGTTGTTCTCGATGATCGACTCGAGGTAAGACTGTTCTTTTGGTGTCATCCCTTTATTCCCCCCTTGAACAGCGGTTATTGTTGCCCCCCAAACTCCTGTAGCATACCCAATTCTCGTGCCACCCCCTCCCTCCACAGAGGAAGTTGAAGGATGAGCAGTAATACGTTGAGTTTGAACAGGTTAACAGGCTTTTGGTCGGTTTGGATGGACCGCGGGGAAAAGGAGAAGTGCCGGAATGGATGGGGTGTACCGCCGGAAGGACTTCCCTCCGGCAGAAATCCGTGGAAATTTTACAAAGGCTGAACGTAAGGGTCTAACGCCACTTTCCGTCAAGGTAGGCCTGGATAACTTCGTCCAGGATCGTATGGTACCGCTGCGGGAGGTTCTTATATTTCGATTTCAGAGAGGGTTTTACTTCTTCAAGAGTTTTTCCCTGCTGAACTCCTTCGACAACATTGCCGACATACTCGGAGAGTTTTTTCATGACTTTTTCGCTCACCTCGCCATCCTGGCTTCCGGCGATCCCGGCGACGGCGAGTTGTTTGTCCCACAAACTTTCGAAAAAGTACTTAAAGCAGATCCCACGAAAATATTCCGCCACCGTTCCACGATTGAGCCCACCCAGCTCCTCGGCCGTCTCCGAAATGGAGCTGCGCGAGAACTTCTTGTTTCTGAGCAACTCGAGTATTTGATCCTCGATATCGACCTGGCTTTTAAAGGAGGTGGTGATCTCCCCGGAAAGGTCTTTGAGCTGAATCAAATCCCGTTGTTCGGACCTGGCAAGGATTGCGGCCCGTTTGATGCTCCCCTGCAATTCGCGGACATTCCCGGGCCACGAGTACTGAAGATACGCGTCGATCACGGTGGACGAGAGCGCGAAGGAGGGTCCTTCCAGCTTTGCGAAGTGTTCCGCAAGGAGGGGGATGTCTCCTTTCCGGTCCCGGAGCGGCGGAAGTTGAACGCTAAAAACATTCAGCCGGTAATACAGGTCTTCCCGGAAACGACTTTGTTGAACCAGATCACGAAGGCTCTTGTTTGTGGCGGCAACGATACGGACGTCAGCCTTCGTGGTCACGCTGGAGCCGACCCGTTCGAACTCTCCGGACTGCACGACGCGAAGCAATTTCACCTGAAACGCCTCGCTGGTTTCGGTAATCTCATCCAAAAAGATGGTGCTGCCATCCGCATATTCGAACCGTCCCATTTTATCCTTCACGGCTCCCGTGAACGATCCTTTCTCGTGCCCGAACAATTCGCTTTCGAGAAGCGTCTCCGTCAGCGCTCCGCAATTGACCGCAACGAATTGCCTTTTGCCGCGGACACTGAGACGATGGATAGCCCGGGCAACGAGTTCTTTTCCCGTGCCGCTTTCCCCAAGGATCACCACGTTTGCGTCGCTTGCCGCAATCTTTTGAATCAACTCAACCGCCTCCCTCATTTTGCCGGAAGGCTGATAGACCATGCCTTCAAACACGGCCCCCGCCACATCATTTTCCGGGGCGGCAGGCTCGAATTTCACCAGGTCGCTCACCTGCGCCGAGAGGGTTCTGATCTCTTCCTTGTACCGCTGAATCTCCTCCAGGACTTCGGCACCACGCCCATCGCCCCCCCTGGATCGTTGCTCAAGCAGTTCCCGCTCGAGCACCTGCAGCTTGAGCTCGCGCGCGCGAAGTTCGTTCTCGACTTTTCGCTTGTCGGTCTCCAGTCTCCCGACCGTTTTCCGAACCACACCGTACTCATACAACACGGCCCCGGCAGTGAACAGGAGGAACGAAAAGACCGGACCCACGAGGGGCATCACCATTCCCGAGGCTGTAAATAAGAACTGCGTCCCGACAGTGTACGTGACCAGTGTGAGGGCGATGATGATGAACGACTTGAGGAACCGGAGATGCCCGAACAGCCACAATGCCATTCCGACCACGAAGAGCGAAAGAACGATGGAAACGAAAAATTCCGGCGCCGAAAGGAATCTCCCATTGAGGGCGTTGTCGAGGAACGTTGCGTGGAGGCCGATCGAGGGGAGGCGCCGGTCGAAGGGGGACTGGACCACGATGCTGCGCCCTTCGCCGATGACGCCCACCAGGACGATCTTCCCCTCCAATCCAGCAAGATCCCGGGAGGGTGTCAAACCCATTCTCTGCAGTTCGTACAACCGGAGCACCTCGATACAGCGATACCGCTTAAACGCAGAGATGGGTCCGGGGAAATTCAGAAGGGTCGTTCCTTCGTCCTGAAACGGGATTCGATGGAGAACGGAGGGCCCGGCGACAGTGAGTATTCCCTCCTCCAGCCGAACAGTTTCTCGTTCAACCCCCGACGCAACCCGCAGCACTTCCAGGCCGAAAAACGGGACAGCCCCTGGACCGTTCCGCACCAACAGTGGGACCGCCCCCATGACCCCGTCGACCAGGTTGGCATGCCCGATGCCGGATGCGGCTGAGGCCAGTTCGGGAAAGGGGAGTTGCAGTCCGCTCCCGTACCGGCCCCCGGGAACGGGGGGAAGATACCGGATTCTCTCGTCGAGCCCGTCCTGCGTTGAGGGTTCCGGTTGGAGGATGCGAAAGTAGGAGGAAAGGATCACCTTGCCCGAGGCCTTTGTCGTCAACGCGAGGAGATTGTCGTGCTCGGGGAACTGCAGGTTATGCTCGCCAAAGAGGATGTCGATGCCGATCGCGGCTACGCGGCTCCGGGTGAGTACGTCGATGAGGAGGGCGTAGTAGTTCCGTGTCAGTGGCCATCCGCCCAACGACGCGATATCATCGTTGTCGAAATACAGGATGACAACATTGGTGTCCGCCTGCACTTCTCCCCGGAGGGCGTAGCGGTTCGTCAGCACCCGTTCTTCGAGGCCCTGAATCGGTCCGGCAAGAATCACAAGGGTCAGCGCTACCGCAACGAGACATCCTCCGGGAATAAGAAGCCGTTTGGTCATGGAACCTTGGGGGGTGATGGTGGGTAACCGTTTCGGGTCGTTGAAATCCTCACATCGGAGAGACTGGAACCGGCAGCATCTGAGTTGTTGTGACCCCGGCGCGAATCGAACGCGCAACCTACAGCTTAGAAGGCTGTTGCTCTATCCAGTTGAGCTACGGGGTCGGGGTCGGCTTGTGCGTTCCAAATATACAAAACAGGCCTTTCGCTTGCAAACCGGGGCAACCCTTCATTTTCAGCCACCGGTACTCTGGAAGTTCGGGTTTCGCCGAGTTATATTGAACTCATGCAATTCCTCCGGTTCCTCTTCCCGACATTCCTCCTTCTCACCGCAACGTTCGGCCAAACCGCAGTACCGGAATCGGTGGAGGAACAGTTCGGAGGGATTGTCCGAACCAACAAGGAGCGGAAGCAGATCAACCTCGTCTTCACCGGACACGAATTTGCAGACGGCGGTGAAGTCATCCTCTCCACGCTCAAAAAGCATGACGTCAAGGCATCGTTCTTTTTTACCGGAGACTTTTACAGGAACACTTCATTTGAAGATCTTATAAAGAGATTGAAAGCCGACGGGCATTACCTCGGCGCGCATTCGGACAGGCACCTGCTCTATTGTTCATGGGAAGACCGTGACTCGTTGTTCGTGACAAAAAAGGAATTCATAACGGACCTGCTCGACAATTACCGGGAAATGGAACGACTCGGCGTCCGGAGGAGCGATGCCCGTTACTTCATGCCTCCGTATGAGTGGTATAACGATTCGATCAGTGCGTGGAGCCGGGAGCTCGGATTGACCCTTGTGAATTTCACCCCCGGCACATTATCCAACGCAGATTATACGCATCCCGGTCTCGGAAGCCAATACCGCACCTCGGATTCCATCGCTTCGAGGATCGCGTGGTTCGAAGAGAATACGCCGTTCGGGCTGAACGGGTTCATTCTGCTTCTTCACATTGGGGCGGACCCGCGCAGGCCCGATCCCTTCTACCGTCACCTGGACAGCCTGCTTCATCGGCTCAAATCCAGAGGGTACGACTTCACACTCTTTCATCAAACCATCCGGTAAGTTCGTCAGACCGAAGCTCACTCTTATAGGAGGATCATGAAGAAAGTACGATACGGCATCATCGGTTTCGGAGGATTTGCAGAAAAAACCATAGCCCCGGCCATGCGATTATGTTCAAACGCCGAGTTGGTTGCGATCCAGAAGCGATCACCCGAACTTGCGCGCCAGAAGGCGGCGGAGTTCAACATTCCCCATGCCTTCAGCTCTGCGGAGGATCTTGTCGCCCATCCCGATGTCGACGCCGTCTTCATCGTCTCCGCCAACGGCTGTCACCACGCCGAGACCCTCGCCGCAGCCGGCGCGGGAAAACACGTCCTGGTCGAAAAGCCCATGGCCATGAATGTCCGGGAAGCCCGCGAGATGATCGGTGCCTGCAAATCTGCTGATGTGAAGTTGATGGTAGGGCACATGATCCGTTATTCGACGGCCATGCGCCAGGTCAGGGAGTTGGTCCGATCCGGCTCCCTCGGTACCATCACGTTTGCGAGAGCGGATTTCATCTACGATGCCCGTTTGACGAAACGGGGATGGTTGTTCGACCGGAAGGTTGCGGGGGGAGGCCCCGTGTTCGATATCGGAGTGCACTGCCTCGACACCCTCCGGTTCGTCCTCGATGACGATGTCGTCTCGGTGAAGAGCCATCTGCGCCCGACTCCGACCGAAAGCATCACCGAGTCCACTGCCGGCATCTCTTTGCGATTTGGAAAAGGTACTCCGGGTTCCATCTATTGTTCATTCGAGACGCCGGTTCGCAGGTCGTTCATTGAAATTATCGGCACGGAAGGAACGGTGTCAGCGTACGATTTTACTCTCGGCGAAAGAACGATCACCTTGACAATCGGCAAGCGCCAAGGGGAGTCCGGCCCGGATATCCACCATGAGGAGATTGTCGTCCCCAACCTCTATGTGGAAGAAATTACGGATTTCTCCAGAGCCATTCTTGGGAATGGAGAACCATTGATCGCGGCTGCGGTTGGACTTGAAAACCAGCGGGTCATCGATGCGGCCATGAATGAAACTGATCTTTCCCGGGATTGAGAGAAGTAGGGTTGTAACATTTAACCCTTCCCCCCGTAACGCGGCGTAGTTCAATACAAGAAGGAGAACTCCATGGCAAAACGATTATACCGATCACGAACCGACAGCGTTATCGCTGGAGTGGCGGGAGGTATCGGCGAGTATCTTGATGTCGACCCGGTGCTTATCCGCATCGCATTCGTCGTTGCGACCTTTGCGGGGGGGTTCGGCATCATCATGTACATTATCGCCTGGGTGATCATGCCCGAG
>JBBEBV010000421.1:0-23133 GCA_040882165.1 Bacteroidota bacterium | reverse complement strand
TGCGGGGGGGTTCGGCATCATCATGTACATTATCGCCTGGGTGATCATGCCCGAGACGAGAGGGAGCCAGACCCAAGCCCCTCCCGTCGGGGAGCCCTCCGCTTCCCCAGCGGAGCAGTCCGGGGAAACACCGACTGCGGAACCGGCACAGCGGGGACGGGGAGGCGTCATCGGGGGGATCGTTTTGATCGCGCTGGGCCTTCTTTTCCTCGCGGATAATTTCTTCCCCCGTTTCGATGTTTTTGACTACTGGCCTCTCATTTTCGTCGCACTCGGCGCTGGCATGCTCTATCGCGCTACACGCCCGACTGTCTAAGGAGATACTATGAAAACCGGCAGCATCTTCTGGGGAACGCTCTTCATCGTGTTGGGAGGGCTTTTCCTCCTCACCAATCTCGATGTGCTGGATGTCGATTGGTGGACGGTGATGAAACTCTGGCCGCTGATTCTGGTATTTTGGGGATTGACGGCCGTGCTCGGGAAACAACCGATCCGCTGGTATACCGTACTGTTCATCATCTTCCTGGTCATCGTGATGCTGGCCGTCACGGGTGTCATCGGGTGGTTTGAACGGCACGAAGAGTTTGATGTGGCGGATTCACGCAATCAACAATTCTCCGAGGGGTTCGATGGACCGGTTGATCGCGCGGAATTTCGTCTCAGCGCCGGGGCCGGGAAGTTTTACCTGGAAGGAACGACCGAACAGTTGATCGAAGCATCAACCAGGACAACGTTCGGGCGTTACGAACTCGACAGGGACCATTCGGGGGGACAGGAACGCTTCTCCCTGCGCATGAGAGGCGGCAGATCGGGAATCTGGTTTCCCGGAAGAACCCGGAACCAGGTGGAGGTACGGCTCCATCCCGATCCGGTTTGGGATATCGTTGCCGAGGTCGGGGCAGCCGCACTGGAATTCGACCTCGCGCCGTTTAAGACCAGCGAGGTGCGAATCGATGGCGGAGCGGCATCGTTCAAGCTCAAATTAGGAGACCGTTCGGAAGAAACGCATGTGTGGGTGCGCACGGGCGCATCGTCGGTGGGGATCGAAGTCCCGGAGTCGGTCGGGTGCGAACTCAACATCGTCGCACCGCTCTCAGGAAAACACTTCCCCGGTTTCGAGAAGGTGGGGAACCGGATCTACCAAACGGACGATTTTGATTCATCCGTGAAGAAAATTTTTATCGATGTCAATGCGGGGGTTTCGAGCATACGGGTGACGCGGTATTGAAGGATCAGATGGGCTGTTCCCCTATTGCCCACAACACGCCGGATCGATGATCCGGTTGTCCTGATCGCGGCAGACGCCGGCTTTGGAGTCCCAGGTTTTCTGCCCCGGACCGCAGTCATCGTCCGCAGGGTTGTCATCCGGTTCGCACGAGGTGTTCATAAACAGCGTGCCGGCGAAGAAGAACAGAAACAACGTGGTGGAAAGAACTTTTTTGAGCCCGATTTTCTCCACAACCATGCCGACTCCCTCCTGAACCAGTGAACCCCAGTGAATGATGGTCGGGAAACATACGAATCTTCCCGGCACGATTCAACAACGTTTTTCCTCCCTCCCCCACCTCTGATTCTACCCGAACAGCACTTTATCAATCGGACCTGTGCAATTGTTGAAGCATGCCCTCGTACACTTGTTCAACAGTACTATCCATCATGCACCGAAAATGCCCTTCCGGACATCCGGGAAGTCCAATATGAGAACAGGGCCGGCAGTCCAGGCCGGCTTGCTCGATAACCGTTGCCCCTGACGCGTAAGGAAAGAATCCGAATTCCCGCACCGTGGAGCCGAAGACCGCAACCACCCTTTTGCGCATCGCCGTCGCCATATGCATCAACCCGGTATCATTGGTTACGATCACGTCGCAGTACTCCATCGCGGCCGCCGTTTCCAGAAGGCTCAACCCTCCGCCGAAATCAGTGGAACGCTCCTTCCCTGCTCCTTCCTGAACGGAATCAGCAAGAAACGAGCAGATGTCCTTGTCCTCTCCCCCTCCAAACATCAGGACTTTTCCGTCGAACTCCCGTACGAACCGGATCGCCAGTTCCGCAAATCGTTCGCGCGGCCACCGCTTCGTTCCATGACGGGCACCTGGACAGAGCCCGATCGTCTTTTCAAAACGGTCCAGGCGAAGCGAAGCGATCTTGCCTGAAACGCGGAACAAGACATCGTCCGGGATGGGAAGCTCAAGCCCCTTCCCGTCATTCTCGACCCCGAATTTCCTCACCGGCTCGATGTAGCGGTCGGCGACGGGAACCTGATCCTTATAGATATTCTTCCTGAACTTCACCAGCATTGAGCGTTCGATAATCCTCTTATTGATCACGGCGATGTGCTTCGTTCCCAGAATACTCCTGAGGTACTTGCTCCGCAGACTGTCATGAATATCGATAACGAGGTCGTACCGTTCCTGTTTGATCCGCTTCTTCAGCGCCCGTAACCCGTCGAACCCCGTCGATGCGTCGAATTCGTACGTCAGGTTCAGATTGTGATTATTCCGGACAAGCTCCGCGTACTCTTTGCGGGTCACGAAATCGATTTGTCCCTGCGGAAACTTCGTCCGTAAAACGCGCAGCAACGGCGAGGCCAGAATGATATCGCCAATGGAACTAAAACGGATGATAAGTGTTTTAAGACTTGTATTCATTGAAAGGCAAGGTACTGGATTAATGGGGGAGATGCCAGATGGCAGACGGCAGATGGCAGATGACAGACGGCAGATGGCAGACGGCAGATGGCAGACGGCAGATGGCAGATGGCAGACGGCAGATTCGAGATCGCTGAGCGCTGATTGCTGACCGCTGATTGCTGACCGCTGATTGCTTTCCTCAAGCCTACCTCCTATATTGGGCGCAAAGGAGATTGAAAACGCATGGTGATGGCAAGAACGATCGGAGAGTTGCGCCGGAGCGGATATACCGTCCGGCCAGTGAAGGATGAAATCCGCAACAATGTCATCCGCAAGCTTCAAAACAAGGAGCCGCTGTTCCCGGGGATCATTGGATACGATCAAACGGTCATCCCTTCCCTGACCAACGCGATCCTTGCCCGGCATGACATCCTGTTGCTGGGGTTGCGAGGGCAGGCCAAATCCCGCATCGTGCGGATGCTCCCTTCCTTCCTCGACGAATACATCCCTTTCGTTAAGGGGTGCGAGATCAACGACAACCCCTACCGCCCCGTCTGCAAGCATTGCACCGATCTCGTGAAGGAACGGGGGGAGGAGGTTGAGATCGAGTGGCTCCCCCGCGAGAGGAGGTTTGGGGAAAAGCTCGCAACCCCGGATGTGACCATTGCCGACCTGATCGGCGACATCGACCCGATCAAGGCCGCGGCACAACGACTGCATTACTCCCACGAAGGCGCCATTCATTTCGGGATTATCCCGCGCACAAACCGGGGCATCTTCGCGATCAACGAGCTCCCGGACCTCCAGCCGCGCATCCAGGTCGGCCTCTTTAATATCATGGAGGAAAAGGACATCCAGATCCGCGGCTTTAATGTCCGTATTCCCCTGGACATATTGATCGTCTTCACGGCGAACCCCGAAGACTACACGAACCGCGGCAACCTGATCACTCCGCTCAAGGACAGGATCGACTCGCAGATCATGACACATTACCCGCGGACGATCGAGGATGCGATCCGGATTACGGGGCAGGAGGCGTGGCTGGAGCGGGACGGACGGGAGATCATCATCCCCTCCTACTTCAAAGAGATCGTTGAGCAGGCCGGCTTTGAGGCGCGGAAAAGTGAGTTTGTGGATCAGAAATCCGGAGTCAGTGCACGCCTGACGATCTCGACGATGGAAAACCTTGTCAGCAACGCCGAACGGAGAGCCATAGTCCTGGGCGAACGACGCGTGGTCCCGCGCATTGTCGACTTGCAGTATGCCCTCCCCGGTATGACGGGCAAAGTGGAACTGGTGTTCGAGGGGGAACAGGAAGGATCTACCAAGGTCAGCAAGGCGCTTGTGGGAAAGGCCGTGAAGGAGATCTTTAAGCGGTACTTCCCCGACCCATTGCAGCGCCGCCCGCGCCAGCAGCAGGGTGAAACGCGACAACAGGACAATCTGGAATATGCGAAGATCGTCGGCTGGTTCGAGGCGGGAAATACCGTCGAGATTGCCGACGAGATGCCGCTCAATGAATATCTCGGGGTGCTGGACCAGGTGAAAGGGCTGCGTGAGTTTACCAGAAAGCATCTCAAGATTGCCGAATCCGATATCTACGAGCTGGCTTCGGCTATGGAATTCGTGTTGGATGGCTTGCATCAATCCTCTCGTATTGCAAAAGAGGAGCTTGACAGCAGAATATCGTACCGGGACCTCGTCGGGAGTATCTTCACCGGACGGGGTAAAGGAATCGAGGAAGAGGATTAAAACACACTCCGAACCAATTCTGGAGCCGGGTAAGAACGCCATGGACTCACCTCCACTCCCTGGAGTTCCGCCATGCGGTTGAGGTATTCACAATGGACTGCCGCGTCGATGACCGACGAGCAGCGAATGCAGGCGCTGATGTCGTTGTTCAGCTACTTGCTGATCCAGACAAGCGGCGACGTCGATGAGGCGCTCGACTGGCTGCGCCAGCTCGCAGATCAGTACGGTCTGCTCGATCCCCCGTCCTCCATGGAGGACCTTATCAACAGACTCAAGGAGCAGGGGATCATCGAGGATGCGAAGGATGTGCTCCTCCTGACGACCAAGGGAGTTCAGCGTATCCGGCAGGATGCTCTGCGCCAGATCTTCACTTCCCTCAAAAAGGCTCCCGACGGAACCCATGACACCCCCTATACCGGCAAAGGGACGGATCGCCTGGGTGAGACGAAGAAATGGACGTTCGGCGATCTTCCCACGAACATCGACCTTACCTCCACGCTGACGAATGCATTCAAACGGGACGGCATCGAGACTTTCTCGCTCCGGGAAGAGGACCTGGAAGTCTACGAAACGGAGCATGCGACAACGTGCGCCACCGTTCTCATGCTGGATATCAGTCACAGTATGATCCTTTACGGTGAAGACCGCATTACCCCTGCAAAACAGGTTGCTCTCGCCCTTACCGAATTGATTCAGACACGGTTCCCGAAAGATTTTTTGGCGCTGGTCGTCTTCGGCGACGATGCAAAGATCGTCAGCCTGAACGAACTCCCCTTCCTCAACGTCGGACCGTATCACACCAATACGCGTGCAGGGCTGCAGCTCGCCCGCAGTCTCCTGCGCCGGAAAGGGAATGTCAACAAACAAATCTTTATGGTCACCGATGGGAAGCCCTCTGCCATGATCGACGACGCGGGCAGACTCTATAAGAATTCCTTCGGCCTCGATCCACGAATCGTCAACAAGACGCTCGACGAGGCGGTCCAATGCAGGCGGGAAAAGATTACGGTCAGCACCTTTATGGTTGCCCGCGACCCCTACCTCATTAATTTCGTCGAGGAGTTCACGAAAGCCAACCAGGGGCGGGCCTACTATTCCTCGCTCAACAACCTCGGCGAGTTCATTTTCGTCGATTATATCCGCAACAGGCGGAAAAAGTTCAGCGCACGGCGATAGCCCCGTCTCAGACCCATTCGCACGCTCCCCCGTTACACACTTGCCGGTTGCTGTTCTCCTTGAAGTTTGTTAAGCTTACACACGCACAGTCCAAGCACCCCCGGCCAGCCATTCATTCCAGACATGTCCCCTGAGGTTTTCCCATGATCAGAGGAAATTCCCTCCCGTTCGCCCCGCACGATTTTTTGCGAGTGACTCTTTTTTGGCTCCAGATCACCTTACCCATCCTCTCGGTTCAGGCACAAACGGAGACGCTGTTCGAGCCGTGGCGTTGGGTACACTTCACGACGGCGTCGGGACTTCCCGACAACAACGTCTCTTCTATCACCGAGGGACGTGACGGCACACCATGGGCCGCAACGCGCAACGGTCTCGCATGGTACGATGGGTATCGCTGGCGGTCCGTCCAGGGTGATGGAGTTCCTCCGCTCCAGGCAACGATCATGGTTCCGTACGGTCAGGAAGAGATTTTTGCTTTGATGGGGAACCGTCTGTACCGCGCCGCGAGGGGGAGCATGAGTGCCGTTCCATTGAGTGTTGAGGGAAAAGAGGAGACTGTTTTTTCCATCGTCTCCCTCCAGGATTCTTTGATCCTGGCGTATACGCGGAAAGGACTTTGGACGTATGATGGGACGACCCTCCATCCCTTTCCTCACCCCGAAGGGGACGAACTGCTTTCCGATGGAAACCCAAACCTCTGGAAAACGGAGAAGGGGGATATCTGGCTCAATACGACGAAAGGGCTGTACCGACTCCGGCAGACTTCCTGGAAGAAGGTCATGGAGTACGGAGAGTTTTATTTTGCGATCAAGTCCATTGTACAGAATGCGAAGGGATTCGGGATCGCGAGCGTCGTCCTCCCTGCCGACCAACAAGGACTCTGGGAATGGACCGGCGACGGGTCACCACGTCGAAGTACAACGGAACGGCTGTCGCTCGTGCAGTCGATTGAGTTCGATCCACGCAACCACCCCATCGTGGCCTACGAATCCGGGGAGGTGCGGACCCTCTCGGGGGGCGCCTGGAAGGATTTCTTTCCCCTCCCTTCTCAAATGACGAATATTCAGGTTCTCAAGTTCCGTACAAACGGCGATCTTTGGGTCGGAACCGGGCGGGGATTATTCCTCCACCGGCACTCATCCCGGCGATGGACGGCATGGCGGCACCCGTTTCCCGACCTGCGTAATTCCGTTCACGAATTGTACAGGACCTCGGATGGCTCCATCTGGCTTGGGACTATGCGGGGTGTTGAGATTCGCAAACCCGACGGGTCGGTCCAGTGGATTGACCGTGTACTTGGAAAGCCGCTGAACCTCGTGACGGGGATTATCGAGGACAACGCCGGGAATATTTGGATTTGCAGTGGAGCTTCCTTTGAAGGAGCATACCGGTGGGACGGGCGCCAGTGGAAACATTTCGGTCGCAACGAAGGACTTGACGCTCCCCGCATCCACAAGATTCACAAGGACCGAAGCGGGCGCCTCTGGTTTATGGGAATGGGGACGAACTATGCAGACCTGGCGAATCAGCCGGGGGCCTTCGCGTATGACGGCACATCCTTCGTTCGATGGGGAGCAAAGGAAGGGGTGATCAGCGGCAGGATGTACGGTTTTGCCGAACACCCCGACGGGTCCTTGTGGTTTGGAACCTATGCCGGCTTGAGCCGATGGAAGGATGGTGCGTGGAAACACTGGACCCCGGGTCACGGGCTCCCCGCCACCAGCCGCATTCCGGCTCTGGTGATCGACCGGGATGGCATCGTCTGGTTCACGGACCAGCACACAGGGCTCGGTATGATCGATGGAAACAAGGAACCGCGTTTCCTGACAGTCAAAGACGGGCTCATTAGTCCGGCAATCTGGGACCTTAAGGTGGACGGCTTTAACACGCTCTGGATCTCGACACGGGACGGGTTATCGACGTATGCGAACGGAGTTTTCTCTTCTTACACCACGAATAGCGGACTGCAGACGATGCGCTTGTGGGAAATTCTTCCTCTGGAGGACAAGGTGTACATCGGCAGTTCCGGGAGCGGAGTCAGCATTCTCAACCGAGCTGAGGTGTCCCCTCTTCCTCTCGTTGAACTCTCCAAACCGGTGATCGAGGGAAACCATGCGTTGGCGCGTTGGCAGGCTTACGCTTCGTGGGGAGAGATCGAACCGGACAAGATCGAGACCCGCTATAAGATCGATAACGGCCCGTGGTCGGTGTGGAACACAGCCCGTGAAGTCCAGATCCCCGACCTCCGCCCCGGAAGCCACGGCGTGGTGGTTCAGGCGAAAGGGCTCGATGGCAACTTCTCCGAAGGGGGCTTCCCCGTTTCATTCATCATCGAGCCGGGACTGCTGGGGCACCCCGCGTTCCTCATCCCCATGGGAATGTTCGGTGTTGCATTCATTCTGATGGGGGGAGCCTACGTTCGCCGGAAGCGGAAACAGGACGCGGCTCTCCGGGAAAGCGAAAACCGCTATCGGGCGGTCGTCGAAGATCAGACGGAATTCATCTGCCGATTCCTTCCCGACGGAACTCTGACATTTATCAACGATGCGTATTGCCGTTATCTTGGTAAAGGTCGCGAAGAACTCATCGGGAAAAATTCCAGGGAGTTTTCCCTGAGGGGTGATCGCGAGACGCTCGAAGCTCACCTTGCTTCGCTTTCAAGCAGAACGCCGGTGCTTTCCACCGAGCATATGGTCGTCACCCCTTCCGGCGAGGTTCGCTGGCAGCAATGGACGGATCATGGCATCTTCGACGATCACGGCCGGATCAAGGAGATTCAATCCGTGGGGCGCGACACAACAGAGCGCAGACACGCCGGGGAGGTGCTGGAAAAAGAGCGACGCCTCCTGCGCACATTGGTGGAGGCCCTCCCGGACGAATTCGCCTTGAAAGACCCCCACGGCCGCTTTCTCATCGTCAACCAGGGGGCGGTGAATGCGCTCGGCGCAGCAAGCGCCGAGGAGCTCATCGGCAAAACGGACCTGGATTACGTCCGGCCCGGGCTCGCACAGGAGCAGTTCGCGGAAGAACAGGAGCTGCTTCGGACCCGGACATCCTTCTTGAACAAGGAGCTGTCGCGCATAGACCCCCGGACGGGCAATCTGGAACGATGTATTCTGACAACCAAGTTGCCGCTGATCGATCCCTCCGGCGACGTGGTTGGCCTGATGACGATCAACAGGGACATCACCGAACGAAAGCTTGGCGAAATCGCGCTGCGGGAGAGCGAGGAGCGCTTCCGCAAGATCTTTGAGGAGGGACCCATCGGCATGTCCTTCGTCGACGAAGACATCCGGATCCTGAAAGTGAATGCCGCCCTGTGCGCCATGCTCGGGTACGAACCGCATGAGTTGATCGGAAAGAGTTTTCAGGATATCACTCACCCCGATGACCTCGCGGCTGATCGCGCCCTCGCTACAAAGTTGATCCATGGGGAGATACCATTCTACCGGCTTGAAAAACGATACATCCGGAAGAACGGCGAGGTCGTCTGGAGTCATCTTACAGCGAGCCTGTTGCGGGAATCCAACGGCAAACCTCTCTATGGCCTCGGGATGATAGAAAATATCGACGAGAGGAAAGAGGCGGAGGAAACGCTGCGAACCCTCTCCAAACGGATTCTCGCCGCGCAGGAAGCGGAGCGCCGCCGGGTGGCCCGGGAGCTGCACGACGGGGTGAACCAGATTATCGCCTCGGGGAAGTTCCGGATCGAGTTTGCCCGGGAAAACACGAAGCTCACATCGAAGATTGCGCGGGATAATTTCCTCAAGGGAAGGGCCCTGCTCGACTACGCCATGGTCGAGGTGCGGAGGATCTCCCACAACTTGCGACCCAGCATCCTGGACGATTTCGGACTCGGTTCAGCCGTCAAGAACCTCGCAGCAGAGTTCGCGGAACGGACCGGCATCAAGACGATCTTCACCCCCCACGATCCGGCCAACCCCCTTCCCAAAGATGTGGAGGTGACAGTCTACCGCATCATTCAGGAGGCTTTGACCAACGTGGAGAAACACTCACGAGCCAAAAAAGTAACCATTGACTTCACGGCGAACGGATCGATGTTCAAGGCAATCATTCGCGATAACGGGAAGGGAATTTCCACCGGCAGCAGGAGTAGAAAAAAAGAACAAACCCCCGGCATAGGATTCATGGATATGAAGGAACGGGCGTCGATTATCGGGGGGACGTTCCGGGTCACCTCACAGCGACGCAAAGGGACGGAAATTGTCGTCCAGATACCTCTCAACCAACCCTCAACCTGAAGGGAACGTCTTGGCAAAAAAACGGGTCACACAAACAATCACTCTGCTTCTGGCTGACGACCATCCTATCGTCCGGGAGGGGATCAAGTTTTCACTTGCCGCCAACCGTACCATCCGGGTGATCGGCGAGGCCTCGAACGGCAGGGAGGCCGTCACACTGGCCAGAAAGCTCCGCCCGGATGTGATTCTGATGGATATCCAGATGCCGGAAATGAGCGGGCTTGAGGCGACCAAGCTGGTGGTGAAGTTCGTTCCAGGGACAAAGATTCTCGCCCTGACGACACACGACAACAGGGAGTACATCGTCAATATGACCAAGCTGGGCGCGAAGGGGTATGTCTTCAAAGATACCCCCCCTTCGGAGCTGGTGAAAGCCATTGAAACGGTCTGTTCCGGCGGTGTGTACTACAGCCCAGGGGCGGGCCAGGTGTTGATGGAAGAATTGACCCAACCGAGCATTCACTCCGGCAAAAACCCATTGTCGCAACTCTCTTCCCGCGAGGTGGAAGTGTTGAGGCTCATTGTTATTGGCGTGACAACGAAAGACATTGCACAACGACTCACGGTTTCTCTCCGGACCGTCCACGCCCACAAAGAGCATATCACCAAGAAACTCGGAGTCGCGAATATCGCCGGACTGACGAAGATTGCCCTGCGTGAAGGGATTATTACGCTTGATGATATCGCGAAGAAGAATCCCACAGATTCATAATCCCCCATCCCCCCGCCTCCTCCATTTTCAATTGTGCCTGGAATTTGGCATAATTGCCCATTTTTCCCCAAATGTGACAACCTGTCATTGGCAATAATACGTACGGAGGCATAGGTAATTCTGCCAATTGACACTGGGAAGAAGTTCCCCTTCCTTCTATAGGTAGTGCATTCTTATCATGAAATAAAGAAGGGGAGGGATGTATGGAGCACACAACGGTCCTGGTTGCAGACCACCACCGCGACATCCGCAAGATCATCTGTGAGTACATCGGACGGTTTCCAAACTACAAGGTGATCGGGGAAGTCGGGGACGGACAGGATCTGATGCAGCAAGTCCGGAAACTGAAGCCCCACATGCTCGTTGTCGATATTGATTTCCCGCAATGCAGCGGTTTTCAGGCCGCACGCATTGTCAGAGAGGAACACCTGGATATCACCGTCGTGATTGCCACGATGTTCGACGACCCCATCTATCGGACCAGGGCATTGCAGGCTGGCGCCACCAGCCTCCTGGCCAAAGCGACTCTCAAACAGAGTCTCGAAACGACGTTCCAATTCCAGGGTGTGATCCTCGGGAGTCATGCCAGGAGTTAACCGCCTCTTGAACTTCTCCCGCCATAAAGCCATTGCCCTCTCGTGCGGCCTTGCCGTCATCGCCATCGGCGCAACGGTCCTGGTGGGTTGGCTCACAGGCTCCCGTGCCCTGACGGCCGTCATGCCGGGGCTGATCCCGATGGCGCCTAACACTGCCATCGCGTTTGCGCTCCTCGGCACGGCTCTCTGCGTCCTTGGGGGAGGACGCAGCTGGAGCCGCGCCGTTGTGCGCGCGTGCGTGTTCTTGACCTTGGCGATGATCGTACCCCGCATAATCGAATTTGCATTGGGGATCGATTTCAAGGTCGATGCCTGGGTCATAGAAGTTCCTCACGAAGAATTGAGCGGCACGCCGGTCGGCCGCATGGCATTCTTCACCGCGATCTGTTTTCTCTTCGCTTCGATCGTGTTATTCGCGTTGGCGCTCTCCGCCCGGCGCAGAACGGTTGAGGCCCTTGCCGGCGTCGCGTCCGTTACGCTCACGTCGATCGCGGTCATCTTCTTCTTCGGCTATCTCATCGGCAGCCCCCTCTTCTCCGTCGGCCCCACCATACCGATGGCGCTCAATACTTCATTCTCGTTCCTGCTGCTCGGTGCCGGACTGATCAGCAGCATGTTCGACAAACGGCCGTTCTCCCCTCTCCCGGCCGAGCTTGACGCGAAAATGATCCGCATGCACAGGATGATTACCACCGGGTTTGGGCTGGCATTTTCTACGGTCCTTGTGGCAAGCATCCTCGCGTATGAAAACAGCGTCCGGTTTGCGGAAAACAGCGAGTTGGTCAGTCACTCCTACCAACTCCTCGCGGAGTCCGAGGATTTGGTCTCCACCCTGAAAGACGCTGAAACAGGTGCACGGGGATTTGTCCTTACAGGCAACCCGGATTTCCTTGAGCCGTACGAAGTGGCGCGCGGACGCATCGGGGAACAACTGCTCGCCCTGAAACATCTTGAGAAACACCATCCCCACCAACAAAGCAGGATCGATGGGTTGGCACCCCTCATGGAGATGAAGATCCGATCCGCAACAGAACTGATGGATATTTTTGGTCTGAATGGTCCTACCGCTGCGCAAAAGTTGGTTGCTTCGGAAGAGTGGAAAACGGCGATGGACAGCATTGGGACTTTCGTGAGCGAGCTTCAGGAGGAGGAGCGGTCATTGCTCGAACTGAGTCTCCTGCAGCAAGAATCCGGCCTTTCGCGATCCATCACCTTCTTTTCCCTCCTGACGATTCTGGTCATAATCCTTTTTACGGCACTTTATCTCGTCATCGAACGCGGGCTGACCGAGCGACAGCGAGCGGAAGTGGCTCTTCGGGAGGCGGCAAGAGAAATTGAAGACCTCTATCATAACGCCCCTTGTGGATACCATTCGCTCGATGCCACCGGGACCTTTGTACAGATCAACAATACCGAATTATCCTGGCTGGGATGGAGCCGCGACGAAGTTGTGGGGAAAATGAGGTTCCTCGATTTTCTCACTGCGGCGGGAACCGAGTTGTTCAAGCGGAGCTTCCTGAAATTCATGGCAACCGGCTCCATCAAAGACCTTGAGTTCGAAATGAAACGAAGGGACGGATCCACTTTTTGGGTCTTGCTGAGTGCGACGGCGCTGATCGACGACAGAGGAAATTTCATCCGCAGCCGCTCGACCATGTTCGATATCACGGACAAACACCGCGCGCTGGAGGAGCTCCATCTCCAGACCAACCTCTATGAGACGCTCCTGAAAACACAGAGCAACCTGGGACAGGGAGTGATCATGACAGAAGCAGACCGGATCATCTTTGTAAACGAGGCTTTTTGCAGGATCACGGGCTACCCGGAGGTGGAGATCATGGCACTCGGATCGATCTTCGAGTTGATCCCGGCCCAGAAGAGGGATGGGGGGCGGGAACGGGTGACGGATTTTCTCAGGGGGGGAACGGTCGACAATAGGCGGGAAATGGTGATTGTGCACAAAACCGGTCGCCTCGTCGATCTCGAAATCGCATCGGAAGTCATCCGGGCCGGAGGACCGCCCCGCTTCATCGCGATTGTCCGGGACATTACGGACCGGAAGAACGCTGAACGCGCAATGCGAACCCTGAACGCGAGTCTGAATAGAAAAGGAGAAGAACTGGAACTTGCCAATAAGGAGTTGGAAACATTCAGCTACACGGTCTCCCATGACCTCCGCTCCCCGCTCCGCCATATCGGCGGGTTCGTGGAGTTGTTACAGAAACATGCAGGCCATACGATCGATGAGAAGGGGAATCGCTACCTGGAGATCATCACCACAGCGGCAAAACATATGGGTGACTTAATTGACGATCTCCTTGTCTTCTCCCGGATGGGCCGCACGGACCTCATGAACACCCGTGTCGATCTCACAAGCCTCGCGCAGGACGTCATTCAGAGCATGGAGCCCGACACGCAGGGGCGCAAGATTCAGTGGAAACTGGGCAGCCTCCCGGAGGTTCTCGGGGATCCTTCCATGATTCGCATGGTGTTCGTCAACCTGCTCTCCAATGCGCTCAAGTATACGCGCACCCGTTCCCCTGCCGTCATTGAGCTCGGTTCCCGGAGAGAGGAAAACGGCGATTGCGTTGTCTGGGTCAAGGATAACGGTGTCGGTTTCGACATGAATTACGTCCACAAGCTCTTCGGCGTCTTCCAGCGGCTCCATTCGTCGGACGAGTTTGAGGGGACCGGAATCGGCCTCGCCACGGTTCAGCGTATTATGGTTCGCCATGGCGGGCGCGTGTGGGCTGAAGGAAAACTTCAAGAAGGTGCAACCATGTATTGCTTATTTCCCCATCCGGAGGAGAACATTGCATGAACGATCTGAAACGTATCATGCTCGTTGAGGATAGTGTTCGCGACGTCGAATTGACTCTTTCTGCGCTGGAAGAGCACCACCTCGCAAACGAGGTGGTCGTCCTGCGTGATGGGGCTGAGGCCCTCGACTACCTGCACCAACGGGGGAGTTTTTCAGCACGCTCCCCAGGCAATCCGGCCGTCATCATGCTCGATATCAAAATGCCGAAGATCGACGGACTCGAGGTGCTGCGGCATATCAAAGCGGATGAGAACTTAAAAATGATCCCCGTTGTCATGCTCACCTCCTCCCGGGAGGAGAGGGACCTGATCGAGAGTTACCGCCTGGGTGTGAATGCCTACGTTGTCAAGCCGGTCGATTTCGACAAGTTCGTCAAGGCCGTCAGCCAGCTCGGACTCTTCTGGGCGGTGATCAATCAAACGCCCCCGGGGAGCGTCAGAAAGACAGACTGAGTATGAGTCCGGCCAGGACCGGATTGAACCATGGCGGACCCACTTCGAATCATTCATCTTGAAAACAAGAAGGTACAATCTCCAGCCCGGCACGATCATCTTCCGGTTCTTCTTCAACAACGTTTTTACATCGACCATATTGCTTGAGACCGATTCAGGGATGTTGAGGATGTGTGAGGATCTTTTCTCTCCCCTGGAACTCGCCCCGGAACATTCGCTCCTCTCTCCTGATCTCACCTTGAATTTCACGCGAAATCTGCGCATTTTCCCTCCGTCGAGTCAGACAACAACCCCCTCCCACCGTTGATGGTGGGCTTTTTTTCATTCTCAGGTGGGTGCTGTATCCATGCTGCTCATTTTCCCTTCCATAGAAATTCGACGCGGCGAGTGTGTTCAGCTCGTTCATGGAAATCCGGGATCGGAACACAACTATTCCGTCGATCCCGTGAAGATGGCTGTCCTCTGGCGGGGAGAAAATGCGAAGACGCTGCACGTGGTCGACGTCGACGGTGTTGAAACCGGAACATTGCGGAACCGCGATACGATCAGGCGGATGGTTGAGGCTGTGGATATCCCCGTACAAGTGGGGGGTGGATTGCGGGAATACGAAGAGATCAAAAGTGTGCTGGAATTGGGCGTGTACCGCGTGGTCCTCGGAACCGCCGCTGTGAACAATCCGGCCCTGGTGGAACGGCTCGTCAGGGAACTGGGAGCGCGCAGGATCGCGATCGCCATCGAGGGAAGGAACGGCCGCATACGAACCGAGGGGGGGAAAAAAGAGATCGATCTCTCCCCCGTTGCCTTCGCCCGCCAGATGAAAAAGCTCGGAGTGATGCGCGTGGTCTATTCTGATATCGCAGAGGATGGAAAATCCAAACAACTGAACATCGAGGCCCTCCGGAACCTCGCCCTGAAGGCAAGTGTGCGTGTCACGGCCCAGGGAGGCATTCAAGGGTATCGCGAGTTGCTCCTCTTGCAGGAGCTGGAAAAATTCGGCGTCGACTCGGTCATTGTCGGAAGGGCGTTATACGAGAACCGTTTCCCATGCCAGAGACTATGGCGTCTCAACGAGGAGGAATTAACGGACCTTGGCCCAACCCGGAGAATGTAACAGACACTCAACCAGGCAACTCTCTTGAAGCTTGTTCTTATCGGACATCTCGCAAAAGATGTGCACCATCTTCCCCCTCAAAACGGCGCCGAGGAAGTGCATGAAAGCCTTGGAGGCATCATGTACTCCCTTGCCACGGCTTCTTTCATGCTGGGGAGCGAGGGGCGTGTCACCCCCGTGTTCGGAGTGGGGGAAAAAGACCATGAGAGTGTCATCCAAACACTGGAGTCGTTCGGGAACGTCGAAACAAAAGGAGTGTTCAAGGTGAAAGGTCCCACGAACGAGGTCCACTTTTTCCCCGGAGCAGACGGCGCGCAGGTTCAGTGCTCGAAACACCTGACCCCACCGATCCCGTTCGCCAAAATCAAACCGCACCTCGATGCCGACGGCGTGTTGATCAACATGGCATCGGGTTTTGATTTGACGCTGGAAACGTTAGATTACATCCGGATGCAGGTACGGGACCAGGGCACGCCGATCCATTTCGACTTCCACTCTCTCACACTCGGGATCGATCAGGATCAGCGGCGTTTTCGCCGGCCCCTGACCGACTGGCGACGATGGTGTTTTATGATCCATTCCATCCAAATGAATGAAAAGGAAGCCGCGGGGCTGAGTTCGGAACGGTACGATGAACCAACCCTGATCAATCAACTCCTCCCCCTTATGGTCCAGTCCCTGCTCATTACGCGGGGCGCGCGCGGGGCCACGTTGATCCGGCAGGAACACAAGAAAGCGTTCCGCCATGAAATCCCGGCCGTCCTCGCGGCAGAAGTTATCGATACCACAGGTTGCGGCGACGTCTTCGGCGCGGCATGGTTTATTGAATCGATCAGGACAAAGGATATGGAGAAAGCTGCGTCGATTGCTTCCGCGTTCGCCTCACGCAAGGCGACGCTCCGCGGGTTCGAAGGACTCAGGGCATCACTCCAGCATTTCACTGAAGTCCCGGCGGGGGGACCACCATGAGGAACTCGTCACGATGATCGTTATGAAATTCGGCGGCACGTCGGTGGAGGACGCCCGTGCCATGACTACACTGATTGAAATCGTATCCAAGGAACGAAAACGGACGCCGGTCGTGGTCCTTTCCGCCATTGCAGGCGCCACCAACACCCTGCTGGCAACCGCGCAATGTGCCGTCGAGGGAAAACTGGACGATGCGACCCGTCTGCTGAACGACCTCCTGGAACGCCATGTCCTTATTCTTGAAAACCTCATCACGCAGCGCTCGACGATTCAGGAACTCATCCTTGAAGTACGCCGCCGGGTCGATGAAATGAAGAACCTGTGCCAGGGCATCGCCATCCTGGGTGAACTCACCAATCGTTCACGCGACGCCATCGCTTCGGTGGGGGAGCGCCTTTCGACGTTGATCGTGGCCCGGGCAATGCAGGAACGTGGGCTTCCGGTGGAATTGGTTGATGCCCGTTTGTTCATGATCACAGACGACCGCTATGTGAACGCCTCACCCCTCTTTCCACACATTGAAGAAAGAACCCGCGCTCTGCTCGCCCCGAAAATCGCTTCAGGGACAATCATCGTCACGCAGGGGTTCGTCGGCTCGACGATCAACGGCATCACCACAACCCTCGGGCGGGGCGGTTCGGACTATTCTGCAGCCATCATTGGCGCAACGCTGGGGGCCGAAGAAATCCAGATCTGGACCGATGTGGACGGCGTGCTGACCGCCGACCCGCGCATCGTTGCCGCAGCCAAGAAGTTGAAAATCATCTCGTTCCGCGAGGCATCGGAACTGGCCTATTTCGGCGCGAAGATCCTGCATCCCAGCACGATCCTTCCGGCGGTCAGGAAAAACATCCCGGTGATCGTCTTGAATTCGAAGCGTCCGAATTCCACAGGCACCAGGATCGTGGCCGATCCCCCGAAATCCAACGCGGCTGTGAAGTCGATCGCCTCGAAGAAAGGGATTACCGTCATCAACATCCAGTCGACCCGCATGCTGATGGCCTACGGATTCCTCGAATCGATCTTCTCGGTTTTCAGCCGGCACACCACTCCGGTCGATCTCGTGGCCACCTCCGAGGTCGCGGTGTCACTGACCATCGACAATTCAAGCCGGCTTGGGGAAATCGTGCAGGACCTCGAGCAATTTGCAGACGTGTCCGTCTTGACCGACAAGGCCATCCTCTGCATCGTCGGGGAGCAAATGCATTCCACGGTCGGCATTGCAGACCGCATCTTCCGCGCCCTGGCTGATGTCAATGTCGTGATGATCTCTCAGGGGGCCTCGGAGATCAATATGAGCCTTGTGATCGACGAGGGCCGGATCCACGAGGCGGTACAACGCCTCCACAGCGAATTCTTCGAGCCCGTCCCGGCCCTGGAGATCTTCGAGTCCATTGGAGCGAACTGACCATGAAGATCGCCTTGATCGGGTATGGGAAAATGGGAAAAGAGATTGAACGCCTCGCGCTCGAGCGGGGCGATGAGATCGTCGCAGCGATCCACTCGAAGTCCCCTCCCCTCTCCGCCGAAGTTGCCGGGAAGGCTGATGTCGCAATCCACAATGCAAGCCCGTCGTCGGTCCTCGGCCACGTCAGGCAGTGGTCCGAATGGGGAAAGCCGCTCGTCATAGGAACGACCGGCTGGTATAACGAGTTAGCCGGAGTGCGGACCATCATCGAAAGAAACAAAACCGGGCTGGTCTACGCGTCAAACTTCTCCATCGGGGTGAACGTCCTGTTCAGCCTCGTCGAACACGCCGGGAAGTTGTTCGACAAGCTTCCGGAGTATGACGCGTTTCTCCACGAGATCCATCATAAAGAGAAGCTCGATAGTCCCAGCGGAACGGCGTTAACCCTGGCCGACATCCTGATCCGGCAGTTTCGCCGGAAAACGGAGGTCCTCGCCGGAGCCCCCGAGGGAAAAATTAAGCCGGAACAGCTTCACATTGCTTCCACGCGGGGAGGAAATGTTGTCGGGACTCATCGCGTTACATTCGACTCCGTCGCGGACAGCATCGAAATCACACACACGGCAAAGAACAGGGCGGGCTTTGCCCTCGGCGCGCTCCTGGCTGCCGCCTGGGTCCGGGAGAAGGCGGGAGTATTTACGATGGAAGACGTCCTGACGGATTTTTTGAAAACCGGAGAATAGCATGGCACCATGGAAACAATTTCGGGGGACTGGAACTGCGATCGTCACTCCGTTCAAAAGCGACCGATCGCTTGATGAAAAAGCGTTACGGAAGCTGGTCGAGTTTCAGATCAAGGGCGGGGTTGAGGCGCTGATACCCGTCGGCACCACGGGGGAAAGTCCGACGCTGGATTACGAGGAACACTTCCGTGTGTTTGACGTCGTCATTGCGACGGCGGCCGGCCGGGTAAAAATCTTTGCCGGCACGGGGAGCAACAACACCGCCGAGGCAATAGAACAAACTCAATACGCCAGGAAAGCAGGCGCCGATGCTGCGCTCGTTGTCGGGCCCTACTATAATAAGCCGACCCAGGAAGGCTATTTCCAGCACTACCGGGCGATTGCGGAAGGTGTCGATATCCCCATCATCGTGTACAATGTTCCCGGCAGAACAGGGGGTAACATCGAAGCTGCCACGACGCTTCGCATGGCAGAGGAAATTCCGAACATTGTGGCCGTGAAGGAAGCCTCGGGAAACCTGGCGCAAATCATGGAGATCGCCCGCCATAAGCCCAGGAACTTTTCCCTCCTCTCCGGCGATGATGCCATCACATTGCCCATGATGGCGCTGGGTGGGGATGGATGCATCTCGGTGGTTGCCAATGAGGTTCCACGAGACTTCTCGGAGATGGTCCGCCAGGCGCTCAAGGGAAATTTTGAAAAAGCGCGGGCGCTCCACAACAAGCTCCTCCCATTGATGAACATCAATTTCATCGAGGCAAACCCCGTGCCGGTCAAAGCGGCGCTCGCGATGATGGGAATGATCGAGGAAGTCTACCGCCTGCCGCTCGTGCCGATCAGTCCGGCAAACCGGGCAAAACTTACAACTGTGCTGCGGGAACTGAAGCTTCTCAGAACCCCGCGGTGACGAGCACAGAAGGTGCCCCCAAAACACACGATCCCACGGCTTAACCCCATTTCATGGTCAGAATAGCATGACATTGCAGGAACAAATAGAACGATTCTACACGGAAGATATCAAGAGGGTCGACCGCGCCGACGCGTTGCGCGCCTTCAACGAGTTGAAGTTCTTTCTAAACGACGGTGACGTCCGGGCCGCGCAGCGTTCCGACGCAAGCGGCAACAGGGGCGGCTGGATCGTCAACGACTGGGTGAAGAAGGGGATCCTGCTCGGCTTCCGACTCGGCGAGATGGTGGAGATGGGGAGCGGCGACCTCTTCCGCTTCTTCGACAAGGATACATACCCCCTGAAACGACTCTCCCTCGACCAACAGGTAAGGGTTGTTCCCGGGGGCACGGCTATCCGTGACGGATGCTTTGTCGCAAAGAGTGTGGTCGTCATGCCCCCCGCCTACATCAATGTGGGGGCGTATGTCGACGAAGGAACCATGATCGATTCCCACGCACTGGTCGGATCCTGCGCGCAAATCGGCAAACGCGTCCATGTGAGCGCCGCCGCGCAGATCGGGGGCGTCCTCGAACCGGTCGGCGCCATGCCCGTGATCGTCGAGGACGAAGTCATGGTAGGAGGCAACTGCGGCATCTACGAAGGAACCATCGTGAAGCGCCGTGCCGTGATCGGCGCGGGTGTGATCCTGACCGGATCCACCCCCGTGTACGACCTGGTGAAGCAGGAAATCCACCGCAGGACCCCGGATCACCCCCTCGTCATTCCCGAAGGGGCCGTCGTAGTTCAAGGAAGCCGGCATATCGATGCACCCTTCGCCAAGCAGCATCACATCGCTCTCTACACGCCCGTGATCATCAAGTACCGGGATGAGAAGACCGATGCCGGGACGGCATTGGAAGAGAGTTTGCGATGAAACGGATCCTGATCTGCGGGGCAAACGGCCTTCTCGGCCAGCGACTCGCCCTGCTCCTCAGCACTCAGACGGAGTACGAAGTTCTCAGCACCTCCCACCACCGCTCGTTCGTGCATGACAACCGCTTGCTGGACTACACGCAGTTGGATATCACGCGGAAGGGGGATGTGAAGAGCCTGGTCTCCAGTTTTCAACCGACCGTCCTCATCAACGCGGCGGCAGCGACAAACGTGGACTGGTGTGAGACCCACCGCGAAGAGGCATGGCGGGCCAATGTGGTGGGGGTGGAAAACCTCATCGAGGCCGCGCGAAAGGTGGGAGCAAAACTGATCCACCTTTCAACGGATTATGTTTTTGACGGCAAGGCCGGTCCGTACAGCGAAGAAGACAGACCCAATCCGATCAGTTACTACGGCAAGAGCAAGCTTGCCGCGGAGAATGCACTGCGGATCGCCGATGTCCCGTTCGCCATTCTCCGGACGATTGTTGTCTACGGCCATGGGATCAATATCAAACAGAATTTCCCGCTCTGGGTCTTGAAAAGCCTGCAGGAAGGGAAACCGATCCGGTGCGCCAAGGACCAGATAAGCAACCCGACCCAGGTCAGCGACCTTGCCCTGGCGGTGATCAGGGTGTTCGAAATGAACCGGGATGGCCTCTATCACGTGTGCGGAAGTGAACGACTCAGTCGCTATGAATTTGCCTTGCGTGTGGCCGAGGTCTTCGGCCTTGATGCCTCCCTCATCTCACGGGTGCTGTCGTCCGATTTGCAGCAATCCGCCCCGCGGCCGATGGTCACGGGATTTATCACTCTCAAGGCTGAATCCCAACTGGGCCTGAAACCGATGGACACGACACAGGGACTGACCTTGATGAAGCGCGAACGTCAGACCGCGAAGGATCATTAATGGACTTCATGGTACCGGTGATCGCCGGGTTTGTCCTCGGATGCTTGCATGCCTTCGACGTCGACCACGTGGTCGCTGTGACGGCGTTCACCAGCAAACACCCTTCCGAGCGGAAGGCTGCCGTCTTTGGATTACTCTGGGGCCTCGGGCACACGGTGTCGCTTATGCTGTTCGGTCTGGTCACCCTCGCGCTCAAGGTTGTCATCCCTCCTCTTGTGGAATCGCTGGCGGAGCTCGCCGTCGGCGTTCTTCTGGTCGGGATCGGGATCTGGGTGTTGAAAGATGTGCTCATGAAAAAGCGCATCCACATGCACACTCACCATCATGACGGCGTCGAACATGTGCATTTTCATTCACATCAACATACCGAGCATCATACCCACAGGCATTCGATGTTCCTGATCGGGGCCACGCACGGATTGGCAGGAACGGCATCGGTCATGGTGCTTATTCCGATCACCCTGACCCAATCCCTGCTCGTAGCGGGTCTGTACCTGCTCTTGTTCGGAATCGGAACGATCGTTGCCATGATGCTCTTCGCCTACCTGCTGGGCAAAGTATCGTCAACAACGCTTGTGCAGCGTGCGCTTCCTGTGTTCCAGGGAACCGCAGGAATCATCAGCGTCGGCATCGGCTCCATCTGGATCGGCAACCAACTCATGTAAAGGCTCCATGCGCAACGTTCTCATCAGCCTGATCCTTTCGCTCGCCCTCATGGCCGGATGCTCCGGAAGCAGAACCGCGGCCGTCGGTCAAACCATCCGTGTGATGACCTACAACATTCATCACGGGGAGGGGCTTGACGGGAAGGTTGACATCGGGCGCATTGCCCGGGTAATCCGGGACGCGCGGGCGGACATCGTCGCGCTCCAGGAGGTCGATCGCGGGGTGGAACGGACGAAGAAGATCGACATCATGACCATGCTCGCAGATCAAACGGGCCTGACCTACGCGTTCGGGAAGAATATCGATTACCAGGGGGGAGAATACGGAAACGGGATCCTGACCCGGTTCCCGATCCTGGAGGAAAAGAACCTTCACTACCAGATGATCCGTGAGGGAGAACAGCGCGGGTTACTGCAACTCGTTCTCGAGGCGCAAGGAGAAGAGTTTGTCTTTATGAACACCCACATCGACTACCGGGGAGACGATACCGAGCGGATCAGGAATGTGGCGGAGATTCGGTCGGCCGCCCAGGGTCACGAAACCCGTCCCGTCATCGTGTGCGGCGATTTCAACGATACTCCCGGGAGCCGGACCGTGGAATTGATGAAGAAAGATTTTCTGGACGCATGGGAAGAGGCCGGAGCAGGAATGGAGTTCACCTATCCAGCCGACACCGCGAAGAAGCGGATCGATTATGTGTTCGTCTCAAAGAGTTCAGGAACACAAGCGCGCACGCTCCGCGCTGTGTCGGCGCGCGTGATTCAAACAAATGCTTCAGACCACCTCCCCCTGCTCGTCGAGGTTGAATTTTCCAGACAACCACGCTAACAGGGTGATGAAAACTTCCGCCACAGCCGAAGGCGTATAACTAAAATGTGCGTTAGCACATTACTTATTGGAACTGTGGCTTCCAAACCAAAGTTGCGACAGCAACTGTCAAATTTGAACACCAGGCACCTTCCGGTTTTTTTCTAATCCCTTTGTGTCTTGCCCGCCCGACTGCCTGCGGCAGCAGGCGGACGGGGTGCCTTCGTGGCAATCAAGCAAGTTTTTTTCCGCATTTTGTCAGTGCAAGTGCTTTTGAAAGGATCGTGAACGACCATG
>JBBEBV010000420.1:6027-9790 GCA_040882165.1 Bacteroidota bacterium | reverse complement strand
TGCAGGGCGAGCGTAATGAGCTTGTCCAACAACTCCGGGTAGGAAAGTCCGGAGGCCTGCCACAGCTTCGGATACATGCTGATCGACGTGAAGCCGGGGATGGTGTTGACTTCATTCAGATACATCTTCGTGCCGCCCCGCTGCACGAGAAAATCAACCCGGGCCATGCCGGCACAATCGAGGGCTTTGAACGCTCGCACGGAATAATCCTGAATCCGTTTCACGGCCGCTTTGGAAAGCTTTGCCGGGATTTCCGCCCTGGACTTTCCATCCACATACTTCGCATCGTAATCGTAGAACTCATTGGAGGGGATGATCTCGCCGGGAACGGACGCGACAGGTTCCTCGTTTCCGAGCACACTGCATTCAATCTCCCTACCATGTTGAATCCCGCGCTCCACAAGAATCTTGCGATCGAACTCCCCCGCCAGATGGATCGCGGCAATCAACTCCCCCCTCGTATGCGCCTTGCTGATCCCGACACTCGATCCCATGTTCGGCGGTTTCACGAAGCAGGGATATCGCAGCTTTTTTTCGATCGAGGCGATGATTTTCTTCTGACCGCGCCCAAACTCATCGTACGGGAACCAAATGTCGGGCGCAACGGGAATCTCTGACTGCCTCAGCAGTTGCTTCTGGATCACCTTGTCCATGCCCACAGCCGAACCCAGGACGCCCGACCCGACGTAGGGAACATCCGCCAGTTCGAATAATCCCTGGATGGTCCCGTCTTCGCCGAAGGGACCATGGAGAACAGGAAACACGACATCCACAGCGTGAGAAGTGACGGCCGTCCCGGAGTTTTGAAGCGGGACAAGCCCTTGCTTGCGCGGGTCGGGGACGAGGATGTGCTCGGGCTGGTTTCGAATATCCACCCGCTCTTTCAACAGCCGAAGCGCGTCGCCGGAGCTCAGCCATCTCCCTTCGTGGGAGATGCCGATGGGAATCACCTCGTACTTGTTCCTGTCGAGCGCGTTGATCACGGAGGTCGCCGAGACGAGGGACACCTCATGCTCTGCCGACCTGCCTCCGAACACCACGCCAACGCGAATTCTGTTTGCCATCGTGAGGTTCTTGTACTTTGTGGTAATAGAAAATTGTGGACTGCAGGTTCTACTTCCCGGCCACGGAAAGAAGTCTGGATACTTGCTCTCCGTTCAAGACTCTCACTCCCCCCAGCATCCGTGCCACAAAAAGCATGTGGGCTGCGTGTTCCACCTTCTCCATTTTATAGTATGCATCGTCGAGACTCTTTCCGTATGTCACCACCCCGTGGTTCGAGAGCAGGATGGCGTGGGCTTCCTTGACAAACGGGGCGATCGATTCGGCGACTTCATGCGTCGTGGGGGTGGCATAGGGAGCAAGGGGGATGCGCCCCAGGCCCACGATAACCTCCGGGAAGACCGGTTCCGTAAGACCGATCCCGGCCGCCGCGAAGCCCGTGGCATACGTCGGATGGGCGTGCACCACGGCCTGCACGTCGGGCCGTTCCCGGTATATAAAAAGGTGCATCCCTATCTCCGAAGAAGCTCTCAGACCCTTGGAAACCGGCGAGCCATCGGGGGCGAGTTCCACGAGATCGGGCTCCGTAACGCTTCCCTTATTCATCGAAGTGGGCGTAGCCAGGATGTTGCCATTAGGGAGGCGTGTACTGACGTTGCCATCGGTCGCCGTGACGAATCCCCTCTCATAGAGGCGATGAGAAACGGAAACGAGCAGACGTGCAAGATCGGCGTGTGGATTCATGGGGGCGGACTCAGTGCGCGGACAAAATAGCCAAAAGAGGGGTGAGGTTCAAGCAGGGCTTGTCAGTCGGAAAGCAAGACGTAGGTGAGAACAGCAAAGCTGACCTGCGTGAGAACGAAGGTGACAGCAGCCCAGTTATCGAGCCGACGGGTGGAGTTGAGCAGCGCCGGATCCTTGATCACGAGATAGGAATCGAAATCCTTGTTTGCCTGATGCTTGAAATGAGCGGAAAGGACGCCGGAGACAACCATGGACGAAAAGGAAGCATAGGTCAGCCAGTTATCCGTTCCGCTGAGATCGTAATCCGCAGGAAGAATCTCCGGTGCTGCGTTCGCCAGCGTTTCGGGCAACGGCTGAAGGCGGAGGGATGTCGAGAACCTCGCCGCATCCAGAGACACTTTTTGAGTGACGTACCCCTCTTTCTCGATCGTCAGCTCCCCGGTCACTTTCGAGGACCTGCGCAGGAACAACGGGGTCTTCCCCAGTTCCGTGCCTTGGTACGTCACCCGCCCTCCTTCCGGATCGGAAGTAAGAACGGCATGCGTCCCCATCTCGATGATCCTGCTCTGATGTGACTCCGCTGCCACGAGCACCGTCTCCACCTTCGCCAGGGCTTTCCAGCTGAACGCGGAAGGATAGACGACCCGGACGGCGTGCTTCCCCACCGGGACGATGATGTTCATCAGGGGTGTCTTGCCCAAATAGAGAGAGTCGAGGAATAGATCGGCTCCGGACGGATCCGTGGCAACGGAGACCCTTCCGGTTTCCGGGGCGGGACCTGTCTCCTGACCGAGGCAGAGAGAGGTGCTTCCAACCATCAGGATAAGAAAGAAGAAGCGGGTCATTTAGTCCCTTGAATGTCGTAATGCTGAAATGAATTTATCTTCATAGGTCACCAGCAGTGTGTTACCCCACAGGACCGGCGAGACCTTGACGCGGCCTTCGAGTGGCAGGCGCCACAGCTCCTCCCCCGTCTCTGCCCGCAGCGTATAGAGCGTCCGGTCCAGAGAGCCGAAGTAGAGATACGCCCCGGCAACAAGGGGGGCGCTATTGATGACGCTGCGCGTGGAGAACGTCCAGACGTTTTTCCCGGATTCCGTGTTCACCGCATGCAGTTGCCCATCCGCGGACCCGATAAAAACGAGATCGTGATTTGCCGAAGCGGGGCCGAAGATCCGGGATCCGGTTTCATACTTCCATCGCAGTGATCCGGTCATGACATCCACCGAGTACAACCAACCGTCCTGCGATCCGACAAGAGCATGCCCCCCCTTGATGATTGGTGTGCCGAAAATGCTTCCGGATGTTTGGTATTTCCAGCGAAGCGAGCCGTCCTTCAGGTTGACTCCGTACAACGTCCCGTCGTCGCTCCCGAAGACGAGAACCTCCCCATCGCTGGCGGGGGATGAACGGATCGGCTTTCGCCGCCCCTTCGGGGCGGTCTCGAACTTCCAGATTTCCTCCCCGTCGATTTTATTCAGGGCGTACAGGACGCCACCGAGGGTGGTGACGAACAGTTGTTCACCGACGATCAGGGGGGAGGACTCGATGGAGCCGATGAAAACGGCCCACCGGCGCTCTGCCCTGTTCAATCCCAGGCACACAAGGGATTCACTGCCGGATGAGATCGGGATATAGACATTGGCTCCATCCCAAGCCGGTGTCCCGGCAATGGAGGATTCCAGCACCACATAGCCGAGGCGCTTCCCGGTATTCATATTGACTGCCTGGAGTTCTCCGTGCAGGGTCGTCACGAGCATCACACTATCCCTGACGAGGGGCGAACTGGTGATGCCGGCAAGTGCATTGTATTCCCAGAGCAGTTCCAGCGGAGGGGCGATCTCGGCGGTTGTCCGATTCACACGCGACTGGTCGCCGCCGTACATCAGCCAGTCGTTCTGCCCCGCCCGGAATGGGCGATCCAGGCGGAGGCCTGCGCATCCGACCGCGAGGAGGGAAAGAGCAAGGCAGGTACCCGTCCACGAAATACCCCGGCTAAACTCGCGCCGGGGCAGGC
>JBBEBV010000420.1:0-5927 GCA_040882165.1 Bacteroidota bacterium | reverse complement strand
GCAGGCACCAAACACGCCAACGATGGCTCTGGGGCTGCAGTGGATAGCTCAAATGGATTCCTTTACCTTTGATTTCGTGTGTTTCGTGTGTTTCGCGTGTTTCGTGGGCCCCGAGAGGTTGTCTCTCATTAAAAATCCCAACCGAAAAAGAATTGATGGAACAACCCCTCCTGGAACTTGCTCATGTTGTCTTCGATTCTCTTCCCGATGTCATAGCGTAACACGATGGCTCCGGCAAAGTTCAGCCGGATCCCACCTCCAACGCTCCCCTTCGTGTCGATATACGTGTGATCCCATGCTCCACCGGCGTCGGCAAAAAGGGCCCCCCGGATCGCGCCGAACGTCAGGCCGCCGAACGGGAAGCGAATACCGAGCTGGTCGATAAAGGGAAAGCGGAGCTCGTGGCTTGTGAGCCAAAGTTTCTGGCCGCGGATCGACCAGCGATCCCAACCGCGCAGATCCCAACTCCCTCCCATGAAAAAGCGTCGCGCCTCCCGGCCTTCGTTATACCACAGATGAGCGCGTGAAGCAAGCGCGCTCCTTGTCGAGAGACGCCAGTAGTGCCGGTAGTCGGCAAGGAGGGTATAGTAGCTCACATTCGAATGTTGGACGTCCGTGGTGTAGGCAAGGGTGAGTTTCATCCTGCCACCATCGAGCGGACCGCTCGGACCCCACAGTGAGTTGTCGCCGATGAAGGTAAAGGAGGTGGACATCAGCAGTGCCTTGCGCGGCAACTCCACGAACACGTCTTTGTCGGAATTGCTGATGGTAACGCTCGACTCGATTCGGCGGAATTTCGAGAGCGGGTAGCTCAACGCGAAGTAGCCACCGAACGCCCGCTCGTAATAGAAGAGATCCGGGTCGGTAAGGTCGTACCGGTTGCCGGCGAAATGAAAGATCCCGTAGGCGTGGTTGGCCCGCGTGCCGAGCGAAATCCGTGAGATCGCTATGTTGAAGCTCTCGAGAAACTCGGACCGTGCCTGGGCGGTATTATAGATGAGGAAATAGTACTGCTCATTCCCGAGCACGTCGCTCATCGCGAGCGCGGCGCCGCCGGAGGTGCCGAAGATGGGGTCGGTGGAAATCTGGCTCTGCGCGATATCGAGTTTGTACTCTCCCGTGTAGCGGAAATCGGTGACGACCGAGGGTCCCTCCAGTTTGTTCACCGTCCAGGGCTCGCCCGCAGGTTCGTCGAAACGAAACGTATGAGTGACGCCGATGGAATCGGCCAGGACATCGATATCGTAGATCCTCTTGATCTGGAAACTGAAGTTCTCGAAGGCGGTCAGGATCATCTCGTTGTTCTCCCCCCAGCTCGGGTCGAATGCCGCCGTGGAGAACCGCGTGATCTTCCGCATCGTCCCTGGTCGCAGCGGCTGATCGGCCAGCCGTTCTGCCAGGTCCATCACCCAGACATTCTGCGCGCCGTCGATATCCGTGGTAAAAGCGAGCCGCTTGCCGTCCTCGGACCAGGAGGGGGCAAAATAGCTCTGATTACCGATCGTAAGGTACTCCAGGCCCGCGGTATTCAGATCGTACAGGAAGAGGTTAAACTTCCCATGGCGGCCGTACGGGTTCCGGTCCGAGCTGAAGGCGATGAAGCGTCCATCCGGCGACCATGCCGGGTCGTTGTCGCTATAGAAGTCGTTGGTCAACCGGGTCAGCGTCCGTGTGGCAACATCGAGAACGTACAGATCGTTATTCCCCCCCTTGTCGATGGATGAAAAGACGATACGTTTTCCATCGGGGGACCAGGAGGGGGAGGAAAGAACCACGAGGTTCCGGAACCGGATGGTCTCCCGGAGCTTTTCCTCCTTGATATCGTAAATGTGCAGTGCGTCGTTCTCGCCGCTCTTGGTGACGAACGAGAGTAAACCATCCTTTGAAATATCGATCTTGCTCTGGAACAGATGGAAGGCTTCGAACTCGTTCGTCTTTTCCCCCTCCACCACCACCTCGGGCTCCGGTTCCTCGTCGTCGAGGTTGACCCGGTAAATGTTCGTATACCCCGTATGGTTGCCGATAAAATAGACTTGCTGCTTCCCATCAAGCGAGTAGAAGAGCGGTTTCACATTAAACCCGTAGTCGAGGATATCCCGCGCAACCCCGCTCGGCAAGTCCTCCTTCGCCATGATCGGGTAGTATCGTTTCTTCAGTTGGTAGATCCAATCCTCGTCGAACTCCTTGTAGTCCTTCCCGATCGTCAGCTTCATGACGTCGCTGAAGGAGTTCGCCTTCCAGAAATTTTCCATCAGCAGGAGGATTTTTTCGTCGCCGTACCGTTCAGTAATGTACCGCAGGAGGTTTTCCCCCTCTTTATACATCAGGAACGATCCGTAGATGCGGTCCATTTCGTTGACCGGCACAACATAATTATTGAGGACCGCATCGCGCAGGACCATGTCGGCCTGCGTGCTCCACTCGGTGGACCAAGCCTCGGCAAGCCCCTCCGTGAACCAGAGGGGAGGCGCTTTGTCCTGCGACTGTCGGTGATCGGTCAGAACCCGGTTGAGCTTGCTGTGCATGAATACATGCACCAGCTCATGCCGTATGACATGGGCGAATTGCTCCATCGATCCCTGGAAGGGGATGACCACGCGTCCCTTGAGGAACTCAAAGAACCCGCCGACCCCTTCGGGGATGAACCCCGGGGTCACGTTCGTTTGCTGGAAGTGGAGGTGCGAGCTGTAGAAAATGAGCGGGATGCGGTTGGCAACATTATGGTTGAATTTCTGCTCGAGGTGCTTGTAACTCTCCTCCGCGAGGAACGCCCCCCGCTGCGCGAGCTCCCGCATCTCGGTATAATAGTAGATGTCGAAGTGCTCGGTGCGGAGAACTTTCCATTCGAATTCCGTGTACTGCACCTTATTGCGGCCGAAGTAATAGAACTGGGCGGACGCGCATTGCGTCAGCAGCAGAAGAAGGAGAATATATTGGAGGAAGCGTCGCATGGACGAATAGGAAGAGAGTCTCTCAAACCTTCGCTAGTTCACTTTTCAGGTAATCGATCGCTTTGACCGGCGTCGGGTCCTGGTTGTTCATGATCGCCAGGTAATAGCTCACCCAATCACCAAGATAGATGAGTGAGAACAATCTTGCAAGCAGGAATCTTCCTTCCGACCATATTTCCGTGACCGAAGAGGCATATTCTGCGACGATCCGCTTCGTGATATCCTCACGAATACCGACCCTCTTGTGCGTTCCCACATCCCGCAAGAACACCACATGCATGCGCTGCATGATATCGGTCCCGACCTTCCAGCCGACCAGCTCATTATGGTTCATCTCCGGCAGGACATTCCCGTAGGCAAGTTGCTTGGCATTCTCCGAGATTTGCCCGCGCCACCGGACGTTGACCGTGTCGAAATGCTCCGTCGGGGAGTAGATGATCGGCAATTTACCGTGGAGTCGCCGCGCCAGGCTGAGGGCGGAGTTCTCCACCGATGCCGGATCGCAATAGAGGGAAGCCTTTTCATGTAACAGCGAAACGGTCTCGGAAATTTCCTTCGCCTGGTTTTTGATGAACCCCAGGCGCGCAAGCACGACCAGCAGGGGGAAAAACGAGTATCCGAGGGCCGCCCTTGGGGAGAGCCCGGGAGGGACTGTGATGACCGGTTGCTTGAACTTTTCGGCCAATTTCGCCGTTTCGCCGTTGGTGGAGATGCACAAAATCCTCGCTCTGCGCTTCAGCGCGTCCCGGTGAGCGGCGATCGTTTCCTCCGTATTGCCCGAATAGCTGGAAACGATGACGAGCGTATTTTTGTCGACGAATCCCGGGAGTGCATAATGGCGGTTGACGATGAACGGCACCTTGAGCTGGTTCGACAAATACGAACGGAGGAGATCGCCGCCGATCGCCGAGCCTCCCAGTCCCGTCAGGAGGATCTTGTTGATGCCCTTCGTGTTGAGTCGGATCTTCCCTTGTTTTCCGATGACCACGGCTTCTTCCACTTGTTTGGGGAAATCGCGGATCAACTGGTACATTCCCTGAGGGTCGAGTTGCTTGATTTGTTCCATTGTCATACGAGAGTGCTTTCGGTTGAGAGGTGGAGCGGTCAGCGGTCAGCGGTCAGCAGTCAGCAGTCAGCAGTCAGCAGTCAGCGGTCAGCTTCGCTGATGGGGATATCCGGGAATCTCTCCTTCATGACGCCGCGAAGGTACTCCTTCACCTCGTCCTCCGTCTCGAGCGTCATAACATGTTTTGCCACTTTCTTCGCATCCTTGTACTTCACGGACCTGATAATTTTCTTGATCTCGGGAAGGACCTTCGGCACCACGCTGAACTCGTCGAGCCCCAGGCCGAGTAATAAAATCGTTGCGAGCGGGTCCCCCGCCATTTCGCCGCACATCCCAACCCAGACATCCTTCCTCTTTCCCCGCTCGATGATGCGGCGAAGGAACCGGAGAACGGCGGGGTGGAATTCCTGGTACAGCCCGGAAACCACGTCGTTCCCGCGATCGACTGCGAGGAGGTACTGGATCAAATCGTTCGTGCCGATGCTGAGGAAGTTCACTTCCTTCGCGAGGTCCTCCGCAATCACGGCGGCGGCGGGCACCTCCACCATCACCCCCACCTTGATCTTCTCATCGAACGGAAGGTTCGCCTCCCGTAGCTGGTTCTTGGCTTGCTCGACAAATCGTTTGGCGTTTCGCACTTCCTTGATGCTCGAGACCATGGGAAACATCACGGAAAGGTTCTTCCGCGTGCTCGCCCGGAGGATGGCCCGCAACTGATCGAGAAAAAGTTCGGGTCTGTCCAGCATCACCCGGATGCCGCGCCAGCCAAGGAACGGGTTATTCTCCTTGGTCGAGTTCACCATCAGCTTATCCCCGCCGATGTCGAATGTCCGGATGATCACACGCTGGGGGTACATCGTTTCGGCGATCAGCCTGTACTGTTCAAACTGCTCCTCCTCGGAGGGGAAGACTTCCTTCCCGATCAGGAGGACTTCGGACCGGTACAGACCGATACCATCGGCCCCCTGCAAACGGGTGAAAGCAAGTTCCTGCTCAAACTCGATATTGGCAGAGAGCTCCACCCGGTGACCATCGAGCGTTTGTGCAGGAAGTTCACGCAGCTCGGCGAGGCGTTCCTCGAACTGCTTGAACTGTTCCCGTTTCTGTTCGAGCTCCCGGATGGTCTCGTCGGACGGGTTCAGGATGATGATCCCGCTGTATCCATCCACAATCACCCTGTCGGAGGGGCGAACGGTTTGCGAGATGGTACGGGCACCCACGACAGCGGGGATTTTCAGCGCACGGGCCAGGAGCGCGGTGTGGGAGGTGACACCGCCGATATCCGTTGCATATCCCAGCACATCATTCCGGCTGAGAATCAGAGTGTCTGCCGCGGTCAGGTTCTGCGAGATGATGATGGAGGAGCCTTCGAGACGGGAAATCAAGCGCTCTTCCTGGAGGTTCCGGAGGATCCGGTTCCGTACATCCTCCACATCGTGCGCGCGTTCGCGGGTATACTCGTCCCTCGCCGAGAGCATCATCCGATGGTACTTGCCGATTTCGTCGTAGACGACATAATCGGCATTCCTGAGCTCGCTCCGGATCCGGCCATAGACGGAATCGAAGAGAACGGAGTCCTCGAGGATCATCAGCTGCGCTTCGAAGATCTTCGCTTTGTCCTCCCCAAGCTTGCTCTGGGCGAAGTCCAGGATTTTTCGCAGCTCCTTGTGCGACCGTACGACGGCCTGTTCCAACCGGGCGATTTCGGTGAGGATCTCCTCCTGACCAATGGACTTCTCACGGATGACCGGCGCTTGTTTGCGGAACAAGAATGCGGGTCCAATGGCAATCCCGGGTGAGGCCGGAATTCCCTTGATGACTACCTCGGTCGTATGGGTGGATTCGTCGGGCATTCAGAAATTCAATTTGTCACACAGAACTGCTCACCCACAAGAACACCCCGGCCAAAA
>JBBEBV010000419.1:47102-51670 GCA_040882165.1 Bacteroidota bacterium | reverse complement strand
CGGAGTGAGTTGGTAGAGCAGCAGATAGATCACAACACCTGTTACTGAAACGTAGAGCCAAATGGGAAACGTCCATTTGGCTATTTTTTTGTGCAAATCATACGATCCTTTGAGTCCCCTTCTGAGGGTAATTATAGCCATCGGGAGATTGACCATCGCCAGGATGGTGTGGGTGAAGAGAATTGAAAAATAGGCCACTCGGATCCAACCCTGCCCCTGGTAAGGTTGTGACCCGTGGTTGTAGTGGTATACGATGTAAGAGATTAGAAAGAGACTCGATACTGCAAAGACGGCGATCATCGTCCTCTTATGTGCTTCAATCTTCTTTTTCCGAATGAATCGATACGCAACCACAAGCAAGACTGCACTGAGGGAATTAAGCACCGCGTTGACGGTGGGCAGGTCAGAGAAAGACATCATGTTATTAATCAGTTATACGTGATAAGTTATTATAAAATAGCAATATAGGCGCTATAGTAAATGTAAATAATAGCAATTAAACATAGCATCAACTTGATGGTTCATCCGGGAAAAGCGTCAACCTGTTAAGCCGCGGGGGTGAATTGAATGGAGCACAGTGCGTGCTTCCATCATAGTTTATCTATGACCATTCCAATCATCAGAGCTGGCAGATAAACGAGGGAGGCGAAGAAGAGCTTCCGGGATGATACTGTCAGGTGAGCTTGTTGCGTGCTGTTCTTTTTTCCAGCGGACCGAGAGAACGAGAGACTGTACAGAACGAGTCCCAGGCCCAGGAAGATGGCCACAGCGAGGTAGAAATACCCCGTAATGCCCGCTATGGTCAATCCGATGCTCGCGGGCAGCAGGGCGAGGCTGTGGAGGAGACAGTGGGTACCTGTGCGCGACCCATCCTTATCGAGGACGCTCAGGATCTTGTATTCCGCCCTGGCATAGTCCTTTCGATACATCCAGGCAAGTGAAAGGAAGTGCGGCATTTGCCAGAAGAACAGGACGGCAAAGAGGAGAATGGCTCCTTCATCGATCCCCCTCCCCGCGGCGCTCCATCCCATGACCGGCGGGAGTGCTCCGGGTATTCCGCCAACGAGAGTCGAATAAGGGGTAACTCGCTTCAAGGGAGTATAGAGAAACAAATAGGAAAGGATTGTGACGCTTCCCAGGATCCCAGTGAGGAGATTCACCGCCAGAGAGAGGGCGGCAATTCCGCCCAACGCTAGAATAACACCAAAGACCACGACCGTTTGAGGGGAGATTCTGCCGGACGGAAGTGGCCGCCGCTCAGTTCGCTTCATCAGCCCGTCATAATCCCGCTCGAGATACTGATTCAAAGCCCCAGCCCCACCCCCTACCATGATGGTTCCCAAAGCTGTCCAGAGGAACAAAAGAAAATCCATCGCTCCATCCGTGGCCAGATAGAATCCGCACAAGGCGGTGAGGACAGACAAGCCCGTAAGCTCGGGTTTCATAAGTTCCATGAAGTCGAGAATTCTCGATCTCTCCCCTACGACCATGCCTTCAAGGATTTCGACGTCTGAACTCATGCGCGGGCCTCGCCTGGAAGGTATGCTGCCGAAACGGAAGGTTTTGCCGCAGAGAGGCGAAACACATGCAGCGTCGTCAGGAAGCACATTGCGAGAAGGAACGCTCCAGTCGCCACATGGGCCGTGGTAATGTCCACCGACTTTCTCGAGAGCACCGTCAGAGCCCCGAGGGAAAGCTGTACAACAAGAGCCACCAGGAGGATGTTGGAGAATGCAGCGAGTCTCTTCGCCACTCCGGAGGATTTCTTCAGCCGAATTGCCAGCCAAATGATCGTTCCGGAAACAACAATTGCCCAAAACCGGTGCGCAAGATGCAAGACGATCTGGAGAGCCGTAATCGGACCATCGGCAGCAAGCCGGATATCATCGAGGATCAGCTGTCGGTTGTAGAACGACAGATGGTCGGGCTCAAGACGCGGAAGCAGTTGTCCGTATGCCAGCGGAAAATCAGGAATTGCAAGTCCTGACCCTGTGTGTCTCATCAGAGCGCCAAGGATGAGCTGAACATAGACGCTCAGAGTCGTGACGACAACAAGCTTACGCAACATCGTCCCCTCAGATTCCTCCAGGAGCCGATGATCCTCCTGCATCCACCAGCGGGAGGTAAAAACGGCAATCCCGGAAACAATACAAAAAAAAGTTTGTGCCAGCGTGGCATGACTCACCGAAATTGCCGTCGGAAGGAGAAACAGGACGGTGAGACCACCGAGCATTCCCTGGAGTATGACGGCCCCCAGAGCGGCGAACCCGAGCCATTTCATCCAACGTCGTTGTTCTCGTTTCCATAGCCACACGGCGAGAACCGTGGTGAGAAATCCGACGAACGTCGCGATCATCCGGTGTCCATGTTCATAGAAAATCCCCCCGATCATGGGGGGCATGAGCATCCCATAGGAAAGCGGCCAATCCGGTACAGCGAGACCGGATCCGGTACTCGTCACCAATCCCCCTGCAACGACAAGGAAGAACGTCGCAATGGCTGTTGAGACCGAGAAAACATGGAGCGGTTTGTTATAAGGGTGCTTCATACGAACATGGGTTTGGGTTGTTCCGGAAGATTTGGAACGGAACGCCGCCTCAGCTTTTTCTCGCACTTATATATAGGAGGCCTCTTCCTCCAACCAGGCCTTGAATTCTTCCTCGGTTTGGATTGTTACGAATCCCCTCATGCGGTAATGACCGAGTCCGCAGAGTTGCGCGCATGCGATTTCAGCGGGGGTGGGATGAACGGCTTTAATTTCTTTGATACCAGCCTGGACCAGAAGCGGGATAACATCCGGAGTAATCGATTGCTCCCTTGAGAGGATAACCGTCCCATCGGCGCCGGCGTACTCCGCCTGTGCGACCATGGCATGGAGCGCCGTGTTCGTGGTATCTTCCAGACTGATGGGGACAGTCTTGGTTGTCGCCTCGAGCATTTGTGCAGTTGTCATGGTCGGTGTGAACCACAGCGGGATGACCTCCCCCGGAATTGCGTCTTGTTTGACCCGGAACAACGGGAGCCCGAAGCTGTGAATCACATCCTTGCTTGAGAGGCGAATAATGACTGGCTTGTTCACCGGCAGGTTCAACTGGTTGACAGTCCAGATATCGTCCTTTGCATCCTCATCCTCCCTGTCCAGTCCCAGTGGGTTTTCTGATGAAACCAGCTTGAGATCGGTGCGACCGAAGACCCCATCGGGTCCGGGGTAGTGTACATTCCAGGCAAACTGTTCAGCGACCACCCGGACGACGATCGCATCAGCATCCGGGGGGAAATCGTTCACGCGTTCGGCCCAGAGTGGAACGGCGAAGCCGATCAGGAGAACGGTCTCGAACAAGGCAATCCCGACCTCGAGGTAACTCGATACATGCGATTTGACACCGGCGTAATCCGCTTTCGGATTTCGTCCTCTTCGGAAGCGCACAAGTGTATACCCAAAGAAGGATCCCCATCCGATGAACAGGATGAGCATCAGCCAGTGCACCACGACCGTCATTTGGTCAAGTTTTGGACCATGAACCGAAGCATCGAGAGGCAGTCCGAGGAGTTCAAGCATAAGTTAATTCTTTCTCCATATTTAATTGAGGCTAGGCAGATCAATTTCGCCGTTGAGCGTAACCTTCGTACGTCTGTTGATGCGCACCGCGAACGCCACGATGGCACCCAGGACGGTCCCGGTGACGCCAAGCAGGGTCGCGATGGCCATGGTGATGCCGGAACTCGCCGAGGTTTCGGCCGTCCCGTAGCACACAGGACAACCGTACGTCACGACGGTTCCCATGGCGATAAGAAAAATGGAAAGTACTATCCGACGGGTGAATGTTCGCATGGTGCTCCTTTCGCGGCTTCTCTTACATGAAACCGAATTTCTTGAACCTTCTCAGGAAACGTCTCCCGTATTCGACAAGAAGCGTTCCCGCAGCGAACGCAGCGACGGCACCCCCGTATTGGAGTCCGGGACCCGTCACAGCCCCACTCAGAAGCAGCCAGACACCAAAACCGTACAGTGCGAATGCTGAAAGCGCGATGAAGAATATGTGGAAGGCTTTGAGGGACATGGTTTAATAGAACCTATCGCTGAAATAGAGGACGGGAAGGGCCATCAAAACGATAAAGAACAGGCCGGTGAGAATCAGTGTCGCAAAAATCATTTTCTTTTCACTGATCAAATGCATGAAATAGCTTGCAACGAGCGTCCCTTTGATCGTAGCGACGATCAAGGCGAGAATGATCGCGGGTACCACGGACAAATGAAGATAGGAAATCCCCACGGTGATGATGGTCAGGGCCATTAACGCCACAAACACATTGATATACACCCGGGCGTGCTTCTTGATATCTTCAGCGGTATGGTGTTCGCTCATGGGTTGCTCCTATAACAGGTAGAGGACTGGGAAAAGGAAGATCCAGACAAGATCGACGAAGTGCCAGTAGAGCCCTGCCACTTCGATCCGGTTGGTAAAACGTTCCGGTTCGCGCTCCCACATCTTGCTGCCGGGTCCCCAAAAATAGCCGTTGACGATCATTCCCCCAATGACGTGCAGTCCATGAAGGCCGGTCAGCGT
>JBBEBV010000419.1:26359-47002 GCA_040882165.1 Bacteroidota bacterium | reverse complement strand
AGCCGTTGACGATCATTCCCCCAATGACGTGCAGTCCATGAAGGCCGGTCAGCGTAAAGTAGATTGCCAGAAACGTGCTGTCGCCCGGTAAAATATCATGGGAGAACTTTGCACCGTATTCAAAACCTTTGATGATCAAGAACCCGAACCCGAGCAGGACTGTTGCCCCAATAAATTTCTTGTACTTGGCAAAGTCGTTCATCTTCAGAGAAGCCCACGCCATAACCATCGTGATACTGGAACTGATCAAAACCACGGTGTTCAGTGTGGCAAGGGGAACATTCAAAATCTCAAACCCATGGGGCCAGGTCAGGGCTCCCTCCCGGAGAAGGACATAGGACGAAAACAGAGCGCCGAAAAGCATGACCTCCGAGGCAAGGAATAACCACACGCCCAGCTTGGCGTTAAACAGGCCCGTATCGGAACGGGGATGAACAGTATACGGAATTTGCATGCGAGCTTAGCCCTTTACTGGATCTGGTTCGTGCTGAGGGAAAAAGTCTGTTGGGTGCCCTGGAACGCTGTACTCGTAGGGTCCCCGATAGACCACCGGCACTGTCGTAAAATTACCGTGGGGCGGCGGGGTTGGGGTGGCCCATTCGAGCGTTGTCGCTTCCCAAGGATTGTCGTTTTCGACCTTCCTTCCCTTCCAAATACTCAGGAAGAAGTTGATCATAAAAGGAAGCTGGAAGAGGGCGAGGGACCAGGCAGCCACAGACATAAACTCATTCCATTGAAGGACTCCCTGGGCGTGTGCATATTGTTGCCCGCCGTCATACAGTCTGCGGGAAACGCCTGCGAGGCCCTGGATAAACATTGGCATGAAAATACCGTTCATGCAGACCAGCGAGCCCCAGAAATGAATCTTCCCGAGCGATTCGTTCATCCTCCTCCCTGTTACCTTCGGATACCAGTGATAGACACCGGCGAACAATGCGAAGATCGTTCCGGGGGCGACGACATAATGGAAATGACCGATCACGTAATAGGTGTCGTGAAGGTGGATGTCCGTTGGGGCAAGTCCTAACGGAAGTCCCGTCAGCCCGCCAATACCGAACATCGGGAGGAAGGCCAGGGCAAAGAGCATTTGGGTGTTGAAACGGATCGACGCCCCCCACAAGGAAATGAAGAACGCCGTCAGAATGATCACGGAGGGGATGGAGATGATCATCGTCGTCGTCTGGAAGAAGGTGCTGATCACAGTCCCCATGCCCGTCAGGAACATGTGGTGAGCCCATACGATGAAGGACATAAACCCGAGGAAGATAGAAGCGTAGACAAGGGACTTGTATCCCCAGATTGGTTTCCTGGTATTGTTGGCAATCACCTCTGCAATGATCCCCATCGCAGGAAGGATCAGGACGTACACTTCGGGGTGGGCGAGGAACCAGAACAGGTGTTGCCAGAGGATTGGGCTTCCTCCGCCGCTGACATCCAGCACCTGGCCGGCAACGACCAGACCGCTGGGCATGAAGAAACTGGTTCCTGCCAGCCGGTCCATCAGCTGCATCACGCCTGCGGCTTCAAGGGGCGGGAATGCAAGCAACAGCAAGAAGGCCGTGACCAGCTGTGCCCAGACAAAAAACGGCAACCGTGTGAAGGTCAATCCCTTTGCCCGCAGTTGAACGATCGTGACGATAAAATTGACTGAACCCAGGAGTGACGAGGTGATCAGAAAGACCATGCCGATGAGCCAGGCCGTCTGCCCGGTGGTTGCCACCACGGAGAGGGGTGCGTACGAAGTCCAGCCTGAATTTGCCGCTCCACCGGGCAGGAAGAAACTTGTCAGCATGATCACGCCGCCGACGAAATAGACCCAGTAGCTCATCATGTTAAGCTTCGGAAATGCCATATCCGGCGCGCCGATCTGGAGAGGAACGACGTAGTTTCCAAAGGCTCCGACGGCGAGGGGTACGATACCGAGAAACACCATGATCGTCCCGTGCATGGCCCCGAGTTGGTTATAAAATTCGGGCAACATAATCCCGCCGGGTGCGTTCGCTTCCCCCAGCCAACCCCCGATGAACGGAATGGGTTGTCCGGGGTAAGCGAGCTGCCAGCGCATCAGCATCATCAACGAGAAGCCAAAGAAAAGAAACAGAAGACTCGTGATAAGGTACTGGACGCCGATGACCTTGTGGTCCTGCGAAAAGACGTACTTCCGGATGAAGGTCAGTTCGTCCTCGTGGTGTGCTGCATCGTGGACAGCATGGCCTGCTGCTGCGACGTGTGCCACTGATGGATCCCTTTCTGTCTACGGTGTGCGAATCGAATCCCGCTGAAGTTATTTGCCCGAGAACTTGAAATCGGCCGTGACTTTTCCTGAAGCATCCACCTTCACCTTGGCGGTTTGGGCACCGTATTTTTCGTGCCACGCCTCGATGGTATAATCACCTGCAGGAACCCCCTTCAGGGTAAAGGAACCATCGTCACCCGAGACGGCAAAGAACGGATGGTTGAAGACACCGATATAAGCGCTCATCCATGGATGGACTTCGCACTTCACCTTGAAATTTTCGACTTTATCGAACTTCTTGGTCAATTTCATCCCCTTCATCGGCATAGCCTGGTTGAAGGACGTATTCGCCTTTGAGAGGGAGTGCACGTTATGGAGCGTCGGATCGCTGTTCAGGATTTCGAGGTCCTGGCCGGTCTGGATGCCGAGAACGTGTGGCTTGTAGATACACCCGATCTGGTCGAAAACGACTTTGTTCTTCGCGGCGGGAAACGATTTCCCTGCAAGGCCATCCTTGACATAAACCAAGACGTTCTTCAGGGTGCCGTTCTTGTTCACGACGACCTCTTCGGAAACAACGGCATCCTTGTGGGCTTTCATACAGACCGGATCGGCATTCATCCGTATCCGGTTTGCTTTCGGTCCTTCTCCTTCAAAAGCTATTTTTCCTGTCACGTCACCGGCAACCAATGTACCGGCGAGGCACATGGTGGCGATGCCAACGGCTGCGATCTTCATGGTGAATCTCCTTTTGGAATTGAGTAAGAGAGCGAATTGAATCATGGTCTCTGTTAGTTCCCCTGAGCGACGGCTGATCGGCGGCGCGCTCCGAGGCTCCAGACGTACGTTTTCAGAGCCTTGATCTGTTGTGCAGCGTCCCCTTGGAACACTGTCTCATCGGGACCTTTTCCCTCATAAAAGTACGCGGGCATGCGAGTTCCCGGTTGAAGCTTCGAAGGATCGTGCAGCCAGTCGATGATCCACTCCGGCTTCAAACGACCCGCTGCCAGAGTGAGGTTTGGGGCGAGATCGGAAGCGGAGACTTCTCCCCCGGCCCGGACATTCCCTGTTGGATGACACTTTGCACACTGGTATGTTTCGAACAACCTTCGTCCTGGGGCAAGATACTCTTCCTCGATCGGTGTCGCGGCATAATCCCGTAAACTCAGTTCCTGTTTTGAGAGGCCGAGGAAATACTTCGTCACCTTCGAGATCTCAGCGTCCGTCAACGAGAAGGTCGGCATCCGGATCTCCAGCCATGGACGGATGGTGGAGGGTGCTTTGAGGAACTCATGCAACCAGGCCTCCTGGACCTTCGCTCCCTGACTCTCAGGCAGGAGCGGTGGACCGAGAGCGGGTTCTTCATACTGGGCAACGACGTAACCACCCCGGTCCTCCACCGCATGACATTGCACACAGTTATACCGAAGTGTAAGCCGGCGGCCTTCTTCTATATCCTGCATGCGTTTGTCGAAGGCATGTTGATATGCCGGCAAGGGCACATCGCGACTCATGCTCAACAGGAACATCCTCAGGAGTCGAACTTCCTCATCCGAGAATGAATAGAGAGGCATTTTCTGCGGAATACGTTCGGTTTGATAGCGACGCGCGTTCTTCAGCTTGCCCCAGACCCAGCCGGCCCAAGTATGCTGCACACCGACCGTTCCGTCTTCATATTCCACGTATTCTTCCTTGCCGTACTTGCTCAGCTCTTTGGTGTCCCCGTAGTCCATCTGCTCGTACTTCTTGCGGCCGAAATCAGAAAGCGAGACGCTGACCTTTCCTTCATTCTCCATCCCTTTAATGGAATGACACCCGGCACACCCGTATTCACGGATCAGCCGGTCACCCCGAAGGATCCGCTCTTCGCTCGACAAGTTCAACGGGGGAACGCCGGACGGTCGATCATCCTTCTGAGCAGAAAGAAAGGCTACAAGGTTTCTTGCCTCATCATCCGTGAGGCGAAGACTCGGCATGCGCGCCTCAGTGTTGTAGTGGCGCGGATTCTTCAGCCAGTCGAACAACCAGTCGGGGGAGACTTTGCTTCCGACGCGGGTCAGTTCGGGAGCAATGTCATAACTCGTTTCTCGGGTCTGCCGGACAACCTGCGTGTCGCCCAGCGTGTGACAAGCCTGACAGCCCACACTCTCAAACAGTTTCTTACCCGTCGTCACGCTTCCCCCTGCATACGACCCCCTTGTCCGCATCGCGCGGTAGTCCGACTCATTTCCGATCTTCACAAGGTAGGCTGTAATAGCCTCGGCCTGCTCCTCGTTGAATTCGAAGTTCGGCATTCTCGTGTGAGGATTATACTCTTTGGGATTCCTGACCCAGGAGAAAATCCATTCGGGAGTCGTTTTCGCGGTGAGGTTGTTCAGCGGGGGGCCGATCTTCGGAGCCTCGCCATATCCTTTGATCTCATGACAACCAAAGCAACCTGATTCATAGACAATCTGCTTTGCCTTCGTGAACGGCTTGGCGTCCTTGAGAACAAGTTCGTTGGCATGACATGTATTGCATGTCGCGTACGTATCGGCCCCGCGAAGCAACGGGGTTTCCCAGTAGTGGTCATCATCGCCGTGAGCAAAACCGGCCGTCAGAGCCGGGCCCTGCCCCCGATGGCATGGCGTGCACCCAAACGATTCAGGATTATGCTTCGCAAGAAGCTCCGGTAAGGGATGTGATGTAAAGGGTTGTGGCTCCTCCTCCATCAACGGGTCAGCCCAACCCGCGTGACAGGTCTGGCAGCGATCGATTCTTGCTTTGATCTCGTTGAACGGTGTAAACTCGAAATCGTTCAGCATCACCTGCCTGATCTGGACCGGAGCGCCATGGGCCCGTTCAAGTTTCAGGTCGAGCACGCTGATCGGCGCCAGCATTTTGATCTGTTCCGCCTGGAGGCTATCGACCACATCCTTATACTTATTAATGACGATATCCAGGGTGGCGATGCGGGCGTTGAGCGATTCCATCTCACCGGCATGCTCGACGATCGATGCATCCTGCTTCTCCAGATCCTGCCTCAGATCGCTCCCGGTCTTCCCTTCCTGTAGTTTCTTCTTGTACTCATAGTACGCCGCATCGGACCTGCTTCGCGCAAATCGCCATTCCCGTGTGGCGACATCGAGCTCTTTCTGAAGGTCTGTTTTTGCGGAAACTGCAGTCTGGTATTCCTCCGAGTTCAGGGCTTCCTGGGCTTTGGCCATGTCGACCTGGAGCTGGAGCACGAGAGCAGAGTCAAGTCCTGCCACCGCTTCAGCCCTGAGCGAATCAAGCTTCTGAATCGCAAGGGCGTGGTAGGAGTTCTGGTAATCCTTCCATGGCCGACGCACGCTCACCTCATCCCAGACAGACCACATGGTCCCGAGAAACAGAATGCCACTGAAGACAAGGTAGTACGTGCTGTAGCTCCGTTGCTCGACGGGAGTTTGTGCTCTTTTTTCTAAAAGCATAGATTTCCTTTTCCAGCCAGACCGTTAAATGTTAAACCAGGGGGTCACCCAGACATACTTGACGGGATTGAGCCCAAGGACGGGCGGCCCCAAACGGAGTAAGATTTTGATAACGAGTCCAATCATCGTGACAAATAGGAACGCCACGGTATGGTACCGAATCATCCCCAACTTCTTGACAAACTCACTGTTCTTCTTCAGCATCCAGTACGCTGGAATAATAGAATAGAACCCCAGGATGCACAGGGCGCCGAAGATAAACGCAATGGGATTCAGGGAGTTGTCCGGGAGACGAGTGGCAATACCGAACATCTCTGAAAAGTCGACATTCGTCAGTACTCCGACATAGTGGGGGTCCCATTTTTCCCATGGCCAGAAAAAGTTCCACCCTGGTCCACGCATGAAGGTTCCAAGAACGATCAGGGCAACCCAGAGAACGATAAAGCCAAAGCTGAACGTCAGGATGGCAAACTTACGCTCTTTGAACGTATAGTACCCGTTCCCCTTTTCATTTGTATCGATGTACGGAATGGCCATCAGTCCAACGATAATCAGCGTCGGCAACACGACGCCTGCGATCCAGGGGTCAAAATAGACAAGCAATTCCTGAAGCCCGAGAAAATACCAGGGGGCCTTCGAAGGGTTTGGCGTGAGCGCCCGGTTGGCCGGTTCTTCCAGCGGTGCATCCAGAAACACCGACCAGAGAACCAGGATGGCCATAACGGCAATGCTCATCAGGAACTCAACCCGGACGAGGTAAGGCCATACCTGGACTTTGTCATCCATCTTGGCTTCTTCGGGCATGTCTTGCGAGTCGTTCTTGGCGGCTTTTGTCCAGGCAAGCCATGAAAAGAAGATCACCGAAACGAGCAGCGCGACGATGGGGATGTTATCGGGTTTGGATATGATCTCGAGAAACTGTTCCATACTGTTCGCTCTTTACACGTGGGAAAGCGGAGTGACTATCGAGTGTCGTTTGCGTCTTAGAAATTCTTCTTTCCGGTGTCGGGGCCCGAGATGCCTCCATCCTTGCGCACACGCCAGAAATGGACAACCATGAAAATCACGGCGATCAAGGGCAGGAAAATGCAGTGTCCCACATAAAACCGGAGCAGCGTCGGGGGACCGACTTCCGTTCCTCCGAGCAAAACGAATCGCACGTCGTTGTCCGCGCGCAATCCCAATTCCGCTCCGAACGGTCCTTCATGACCAAGCAGCGGTGTCGCACGCGCCATATTGGTTCCCACCGTCACCGCCCAGATGGCAAGTTGGTCCCAGGGCAGCAAGTAGCCGGAAAAACTGAGGAGCAGGGTCAACACCAGCAGGATGACTCCAACGACCCAATTGAACTGCCGGGGAGGCTTGTAGGATCCGGTCAGGAATACGCGGAACATGTGCAGCATCACCGTGAGCACCATCGCGTGCGCAGCCCAGCGGTGCATATTGCGCATGAGGGGACCAAACGGCACGTCATTCATGAGATACTTCATATCCTCGTACGCGTACTGTGCCGTAGGCCGATAGTAGAACATCAGGATCACTCCGGTGATCGTCAGGACGATGAACAGCAGGAACGTGATTCCCCCCATTCCCCACGTGTATCCGAGGTTGGTCGCGTGGCGGGGAACACGGACGGGGTGCAAGTGCAGAAAGACGTTATCGACGATCTGCAACGCGCGGTTCCGCTGTGTGTCCTGGTACGAATGACGAAAAATGGATTTGTAAACATCCGTTTTTCTGAATTGATCACGTAACTGCGTGAGCATCGAACTCTCCTTTAACCTTTATACTCGAGGAAGGAACCTTGCTTGCCCCACTCCCCCTTTTCATAGAGGAACTTCACGCTCCTATCGATTTCAATCTGCCCATCGTCGGCAAGTCCGATGAACGCGCGCTCCAAGGGGCGTGGAGCCGGACCTTCGAAGTTGATGGCGCTCTTATAGAAACCGCTTCCATGGCAGGGGCATTTGAACTTGTTATCCGAGGGGAGCCACCGGGGGGTGCAGCCAAGGTGGGTGCAAATCGAGATGATCGCGTAGAACCCATCCTTCTCGCGCACAATCCAGACTCTCTTTTCGTCCTTATACTTTTCACTGACTTCGCCCACCACGTAATCGGAAGGAAGCCCAGCTTTGAACTTCGTCGGGGGTTCGAACAGAACTCGGGGGAACATGTAGCGGAGGGCTCCCACGGTTGAGGTAATAATAAATCCGAAGAACGCAAGCCATCCCCCGACCCAGAGGGCATTACGGCGGTTCATCCGCCAGATGCCCGGGTCTTCCTCGGGAGCGCGATCCTGTTTCGGTTTCCGGGGAATCGGCGTAGCGGCGATCTGGGGTTGGACAGGCTTTGGCGTCGCGTCCGGTCTGACTGGTGTCTCAGGTTTAACGACTTCGTTGGTCGGTTGATCAGCCATCGAATAATTCCTTGTTTACGCCACGCTGAAAGGATCACAAAAGGAAAAAGCCGGAACAAGGTCGAAAAGGCAGGCTCGATGATATCGGACAGGATTACGCAGCAGCACTCATCTCCTCCACGCGAGGAACCATGTCGATGGTCTCCCAGGGACAATACTTTGCGCAGAGTTTACAGCCAATGCACACTTCTTCATCGACGATGACAATCCCATTCAGACTGACAAAACCGTGCTCTTCGGGATTCTCAGGACCGGGAACTTTGTAGAGGCAATCCACTGGGCAAAACTCAATACACACCTCACAACCGGTACACCCTTCGGGGTGAACGATTGCAATCAGGGGGGATTTCTTCTTCTTTTTCGGCGCAGGTTGTGGTGTGGCGGGCTTCGCTACTGCCGGTATTTCAGTCATTTACGGGACAATCATCGAGTAGTTTGTTCTATTAACCCGCTTTCTAATTGGGTCAAAATATACAAAAGCTTGCACCGATTGTCAAGAATAATTCCGATAATCATATGTTGGAATCGCAGTTCTGTTGAGGTTTTCAACGGCCGGCACAAGTTTCAGCCTGACTTCTCGTCGCTCACCCCATTGCTGTACTCGCGAGGGCCGGGCGATTTCGGCGACACCGAGAGCTTCAACAAAAATTTCTCACGCGTAAGTTCCATGGGTGCATGCTCAATCATACATTGAATTTCCCGGAGTGGAAATCAACCCGCTCCATCCCAGTTCTCTCCTTGCAGTCTCTTATACTAAATTGTATATTCCGGCGGTTCAAAATCATCACTACCATCACTCCAAAGGCTCCAGCGCATGATTGGGATTGACTTCCGGGATCTCCCTGCCGGCAACGGTTCTTTTTCCCCACTTTTTCTCGATTATTTGGCCCATTCTTCGAACCTCCAGCTGTTCTATAATGGGAATTTCAGGAGTGAAGCTGACTGGCGGAGAGTAATCCAGAGCGTGACGGGCAGGCAAATCGATCGCTCGACCATAGCCCAAATTCTCACAGACCAGAATAAGAATTTTCATTGCGGGGTGAGGACGCTCGCCAATATAGATCTCCTGATGAATGATAACACCCTCGCCGTTGTGACTGGCCAGCAGGTAGGGCTCTTCACCGGCCCCCTGTATACGATTTATAAGACGCTCACCACCCTGAAACTCGTTGAGAAACTCAACAATCAGTTCCCCGACAATGCCTTCATCCCCGTGTTTTGGCTCGAGGGGGAGGATCATGACTACGAAGAGGTAAATTCCGTTACCCTTCTCAACCAGGCAAACGATGTCGTGCGGCATGTGTATAGTCTTCCGGAAAGGACCGTCGAAAAAAACCTCGGAGCGGTTGGACAGCTTGCCTTTGACGAGTCCATTGAGACTCTCTTTCAATCGATTGACCAGTCGCTCCTCCGCACAGAGTTTTCCACGAAGGTAACTGAGCTGTTTCGGACGGCGTATCAGAAAGGAATGACGTTCAACCGCGCCTTCGTGCACCTGATGAACGTTCTCCTCGAAGACTCAGGGCTCATCTTCCTTGACCCGCACGATACGGAGATCAAACGACTGCTCGCGCCCCTCTTCCAACGGGAACTTGCCGAAACACCGAAATTCTGCCAGCTGGTGGTCGACCAAAGCGCCGAAATTGAAAAACAATACCACGCCCAGGTCAAACCCAAGTCCCTTAATCTTTTTTTCTTCCACCACGGTGGAAGGTACTTGCTCGAGCCGAGGCCCGACGGGTATTCCCTGAAGGGAACGCGGCAGCATCTTACGAAGGAGCACATTCAGACGGCTGTGACCGAAACACCGGAACTCTTCAGTCCGAACGTTGTCCTCCGGCCGATTTGTCAGGACTGGCTCCTCCCCACCGTCTCCTATGTTGCCGGACCATCAGAAGTGGCGTATTTTGGGCAGTTGAAGACGCTCTATCAGGAAGTCAACATCCCCCAACCGATTATCTACCCGCGGGCGAGCGCCACCATCGTCGAGGAGAAAGTCGAAAAGGTTCTCACGCGTTTTTCCCTCGAGCCGCTTGAGTTTTTCCGTGATGTGGAAATCGTGAAAGAAAAGGTCTCGGCCCAGATCTCTGACGTCAACCTCGATGAACTGTTTGGAGGAACGCTGACCTCGCTCGAAGAGACGCTCGATTCGATGCAGATCGGGTTTCAAAAAATTGACCCGACGCTGCTCGGAGCTCTTGACAATACAAAGCGGAAAATTCTGGGCAGCGTCGAAGGGTTGCGCGAAAAGGCGGTAGCCGCGCGTCTACGGCAGCACGAGGTCTCTCTCCGGCAACTTGAGAAGACCGCGAATCACATTTTCCCGAACGGCAATTTCCAGGAACGCGAACTGAATGTGCTTCATTTTTTGAATAAATACGGGATGGAGTTCTTGCGGTGGTTGTACGGGGAGATCAGCATTGAAACATTCAAGCATCAAATCATCAAGCTCTGACAGCTGAAATGTCTACGACAAAAAAAGCCCTCCATCGAGGGCTTTTGTCTTGGTGCACGCTCGTTCTTACAGAACCGCTTCCGTCTTCGGATCGAAGAAGAGGGCCTTGGTCATATCGAAAAGGACTTCAAGCGGTTTACCGGCGGTCGGAATAGTCTGAGCCCCGATACGCGCGACATGATGACGGGATTGTGTTCCCGTGGAAAAATAGACAAAAATCTCATTGCCCATCGGCTCGACCGTTTCGACCTGAACTTTGCGACGCGTCGTTCCGCGTGATCCAGAGGCGCGTGAACCTTCGTAAATATTCTCCGGCCGCAGGCCCAGGATGATCTCCCTCCCAAGATAGGGGCGGACCATTGCCTGGTGTTTGGGGGAGATCGGGAGTGAGATTCCCTCGTTGTGCTCAACAAAGGAGATCGTTCTTCCCTTCTTGATCGTCCCCGCCAGAAAATTCATGGAGGGACTTCCAATGAATCCAGCCACGAATTTGTTTTGGGGTTTGTTGTAGAGGGTCAGCGGTGAATCAACCTGCTGGACAAATCCATCCTTCATCAAAACAATCGTATCCCCCATCGTCATCGCTTCCGTCTGGTCGTGCGTGACGTAGATCATCGTGGCTTCCAGGCGCCGGTGCAGTCCGCAAATTTCAGCCCGCATCTGAACCCGGAGCTTTGCGTCCAGGTTGCTGAGGGGCTCATCGAACAGAAAGACCTTCGGTTTACGGACGATCGCGCGGCCCACAGCCACCCGTTGTCTCTGCCCTCCGGAAAGGACCTTCGGTTTTCGATCGAGATACTCTTCAATCCCCAGGATCCCGGCCGCCTCCCGTACACGCCGGTCAATTTCATCACGGGAGAATTTCCGCAGCTTGAGTCCAAAGGCCATATTCTCATAGACCGACATGTGCGGGTAGAGGGCATAATTCTGGAACACCATGGCGATATCACGGTCCTTCGGTGGCACATCATTCATGACTTCGCCGTCGATGCTCAGTGTTCCTTCGGTGATATCCTCGAGTCCCGCAATCATCCGTAGCGTCGTCGATTTGCCGCACCCCGAGGGCCCGACAAGAACGACAAATTCCTTGTCCTTGACCTCGAGGTTCATCTCGTGGACGGCAACGACTCCCCCTTCGTACACCTTCTTGATTTTCTCCAAACGGACATGTGCCACAGTTTTGCCTCCCAGGATTTACGAACGCTGAAGTGAAGAGAGGGTTTCCCAAAAGCCCGGATATGAAATATCGACGCACTCTGCATCGTGGACCACCATCCCCGCTGGCAGGGCGAGTCCTGCCACTCCGAAGGCCATCGCGATCCGATGGTCGTGGAAACTTTTGACCTCGCCCCCTTTCAGGCTCTTGCCTCCCTCGAAGGCGAACCCATCAGGGTACTCTTCCACCGCACATCCCAGATGCCTGAGGTTTGAAACCATAGCTGCGATTCGATCGGATTCCTTATTGCGAAGGTCGGACGAGTCATGCAATTCAAATTTGCCATCCAAGAATAATCCGGCTACAGCAAGTATGGGAATTTCATCGATCATTTCCGCTACGGCCCTGCCCGAGAGAGCGAGGTTCCCGTGAAGGAGGGATGAGCGGACCAGGACATCCCCCATTGGTTCGCCGCTAAACTCCCGGACGTTGCTGATTTCCATGTCGGCCCCGACGGATCGCAGTACATCCAGGATGCGGCTCCTCGTGGGATTCAGTCCGATATCCCGAAGGAGCACTTCAGAACCGGGAACGATCAGAGCGGCGACGATCAGAAAAGCGGCCGAGGAAATGTCCCCCGGTATGACAAATTCGCGCGGCTTAATCCTTTGTCCGCCTAGTACCCGAATGACCGTATTCCCTGTCCCGCTTGATGCTTTCAGGTTTAACATCCGTTCGGTGTGGTCGCGTGTGGGAGCGGGCTCCGACACCCGCGTCTCCCCTTCGGCAAACAGGCCGGCGAGGAGAACGGTCGACTTTACTTGAGCGCTTGGGAACGGCATCACATACTCGAGAGGGTCCAGAGGAAACCTACCTTCAATCCTGAGTGGGGCCGTGCCGTGGGGGGAACTCTCGATGTGGGCGCCCATCCCCGTCAACGGTTCGATAATCCGCTTCATGGGGCGCGTTGATAACGAGTCATCCCCCGTCAAGACGGAGACAAACGGTTGTCCTGCCAGGATGCCGGAAAGAAGGCGCATGGTTGTCCCGGAGTTTCCCGCATCCAGTCCCCTGCGGGGGGCTTGCAGACCCAGAAGACCGCGACCATGAATCTGCAGGTGATCTCCCGATTGCGAAATTGGAATTCCGAGGGCCTCAAGACAGCTGCGGGTGCTCCTTGGATCAGCGGCATTGAGGAAGCCATGGACTTCCGAGATTCCATCGGCCAGAGCCCCGATCATCAAGGCCCTGTGCGAAATGGACTTATCGCCAGGGACCGTGATGGAACCTTGCAATCGTGCGGATGGTAGAATTGTATGCTTCACTTTGTTGTCTGTTTTGCCGGTGCACGTTGGGGCGGATGACATTCAGCGAATACCAGGATCAGCACCCTCCTGAAAATAAAAAATCCTCACACCTGATACCATCATCCAGTGTGAGGATACTTCATCACAGTTCAACATTATCGTCTATTGGAGTGGCCACGGTTCCGGTCACCACCGCGGTCCCCACTCCGGTCCCCACCCCGGTCACGACGAGGAGCGCTGCTGCGCTTTTCCATTTCCTCGGCGGCACCTTCACCGCCCGGGAGCAGGGCTTTGCGACTGAGGTTCAACCGGCCCTCATTGTCGATCTTCATCAACTTCACTTCGATCTGGTCACCGACCTTCAAGAGGTCCTCCACCTTCTCGACCCTGTTGACATCGAGTTGGGATATATGAACCAATCCTTCCTTGCCAGGGAGAATTTCCACGAAGGCTCCGAACTCCATGAGTTTTTTCACAGTGGCGAGGTACGTTTTTCCGACCTCGGGCATTTCTGTCATCCGACGGATCGCGACCATTGCTTTTTCCGCCGATTCCGCCTGAACGGCGGCAACCGTGACGGTTCCGTCATCCTCAATATTAATCTCGGCGCCGCTATCCTTCACCAACTGACGGATGTTCTTCCCACCGGGTCCGATGAGAGCTCCGATCATATCAATAGGAATCTTGATGGTCTGCAGGCGCGGGGCGAATGGTGACAGGTCGGGGCGGGGTGCATCGAGGGCCTTCGCCATCTCACCCAGGATATGCAAACGTCCCTCCTTGGCCTGTTCGAGCGCTTTCTGCATCACCTCAAGAGTGATTCCCTTGATCTTAATGTCCATCTGGAACGATGTGATGCCCTCGCGTGAACCGGCCACTTTGAAATCCATGTCGCCCAAATGATCTTCATTCCCGAGGATATCACTCAGGATCGCGATGCCGTCTCCCTCTTTGACGAGGCCCATCGCGATGCCTGCGATCGGACGCTTCAGGGGAACACCTGCATCGAACAACGCCAGCGTCCCAGCACACACGGTTGCCATGGAAGAGGAGCCGTTTGATTCGAGGATATCGGAAACGATGCGAATGGTGTATGGAAACTCACCGTCTGCGGGGACCAGGATCTTCAATGCCCGCTCGGCAAGATTCCCGTGACCGATTTCGCGTCTCCCGGTAAACCCGACTCTCCCCACCTCGCCAACACTGAAGGGGGGGAAGTTATAATGCAGCATGAACCGTTTGGTTGTTTCAGGCAACAATCCATCGATGAATTGCTCATCCAGTTTTGTTCCAAGCGTGACGGTGGTCAAACTTTGCGTTTCACCGCGCGTGAACAAAGCCGAACCGTGTGTCCGGGGAAGCAGACCCACTTCGCACGTGATGGAGCGTATATCCCGTAGTCCGCGGCCGTCCAGGCGCTTTCCTTCCTGAAGGATGGTCGATCGCATGGAATCACTCTCCAGATCGTGGAGCGCCGCGTCGATCGCCTCTTCCTGCTCAGGATACTGTTCCGCCAGCGCTATCCGGACCTCTTCATATACTTTCCCCGTTTGTGCCGCCCGCTCTTCTTTGGACAGGACTGTGCGGCTCAGTTCTTTGATCTGTTTCGCCGCGAGGCCCTTCACCTTCTCGGTGAGCCCTTCGGGAATTTGCGGAAGTTCGATTGCCCTTTTCGGGCGATTGATGGCAGCAGCGAGTTCCTTCTGGACGGCACAAAGGGCTTTGATGGAATCGTGCCCGAATTTCAGGGCAGCAATCATATCGGACTCGGAGATCTCTTTGGACTCTCCTTCGACCATCACAATGGAATCCTCTGTACCAGCGACCATGACATCCATGTCGCTCGTCTCCAGTTCGCTGAACGTCGGGTTGATGATAAAGTTACCATTCACGCGGCCCACGCGAACTTCGGCAATCGGGCCATCGAACGGGATATCGGAGATCATCAGTGCGGCGGATGCAGCGCATCCCCCCAGCACGTCACTGTCGTGTTGGGCATCGGCAGAATACACCGTGACGAGCAGCTGTGTTTCGTTGAAATAATCCTTGGGGAACATCGGACGGATGGGACGGTCGATAAGGCGAGACGAAAGAATCTCTTTCTCGGTGGGGCGTCCTTCCCGCTTGAAAAACCCCCCGGGTATTTTTCCGGCTGCCGCCGTCTTCTCACGATATTCAACCTGGAGGGGGAAGTAATCCTGTCCTTCCTTTGCCTTGCGGGCGCTGACAACCGCTGCCAGTACCATGGTGTCTGCATAGCGGACCATCACCGCTCCGTCGGCCTGTTTCGCGAACCGGCCCGTTTCAAACGAAAATCGTTTTCCCCCGAGGGTTATTTCTTTTGTCACCATCATGATCATTCTTCCTTTGATGAAAATACCTCATCCGTGATGCTTGCCACCCTGGCAAGCTTATTTGCGGATTTCGAGCTCTTGAATAATCTTTCTGTACCGTTCAATATCTTTCTTCATGAGATAATCGAGCAGCCGGCGGCGCTTTCCCACCATCTTCAACAACCCAAAGCGGCCATGGTGGTCTTTCTTATGCTGATTCAGATGGGGCGAGAGGCTGTTGATGTTGGCAGTTAGAAGGGCGATTTGCACCTCGGGGGTTCCCGAGTCGCTCGGTCCTTTACCGTATTTCTCGAGGATATCCGCTTTTTGTTCCTTGGTCAGTGACATGGGTGCTCCTTACGAAATTGGTTGTGAGAAAGAAACGATGTTACGCGTGACGGGAAACCGGAGAGGTTCGGCGATGCTCAGCCATAAACTCCAGGGTTTCATCCTTGTCACGATGCATCTGCCGGACCAGCTCTTCCGCTGAAGCGAATTTGCGTTCGTCCCGCAGACGCTTGAGAATCGTTAAGGTTATGCTCTTGTCATACAAGTCGTTGTCGAATTCCAGAAGATGCACTTCGACGGTTCGATCGCCATGGTCGCTGAAGGTTGGGCGGACACCGATACTCAACATCCCCACATGCCGCACCTGGTCCACGTCCACCTCGACCACATAAATCCCGTTTGCAGGGACAAGTTTCCGATCTGTCGACGTGCGGATATTCGCAGTCGGATATCCGAGCGATTTACCTCTCCCGTCGCCGCGGACCACCGTTCCCTCAATGCTGTACCGGCGCCCCAGCATCCCTTCTGCCTTTTCGATCGATCCCGCAAGAAGGTACCGGCGAATCATCGAACTGCTGACGATTTCCTCCCTGACGTAGACCGCCTTCATCGCCACCACTGAAAATCCGAATTCCTTTCCCAGCTGCAGCAGGGCTTCAATGCTCCCCTCCCGGTCCCGTCCGAAGTGATGATCGTAGCCCTCCACCACTTCACTGACACCGATACGATTGACGAGGTAGTTCACAAAAAAGTCACGCGATGATTGGCGCGAGAACTCGTATGTGAAAGGGATGACAAAAAACAGATCCACGCCAAGGCGCTCACACATCCATTTCTTCTCTTCCAACGTCGTCAGCGTGTGTACCGGTTTGCCGGAGAGAATTTCCTTCGGATGAGGCTCAAAGGTCAGGAGGACGGCCCGTCCCTTCCGGCTTTGCGCCTTGCGAACAACCTCCCCCAATACTTCCTGGTGTGCGAGATGGACGCCGTCAAACGATCCGACCGTTATGACAGAGTTCTTCTCAAAAGGGATATCCTCAAGTCGGTATACTGTTGTCATCGCCGGGCTGTCGTTCGCTTCTCGCCTCGATGTGTAAATCATCCAATTGTTCAACCGTTATAGCATCCCGGACAGAGAATGTGCCGATCCGTGTTCTCCGCAACGCCGTCAGGACTGCTCCACACCCCAAACGGATCCCGACGTCGTGGACAAGAGATCGGATATAGGTTCCTTTCGAACAGACAATTCGAAAATCGACATCCGGAGTTATGAAGGCAAGTATCTCAAACTCTGAGACCTCCACCTCCTTCGGTTCCCGCTCCACGGTTTTCCCCTTTCGGGCGATATCGTACAGCGGTCTCCCCTTGTGCTTCACGGCGGAATACATGGGAGGAATCTGAAGCTGTTTCCCCCTGAACTGGTTCACGACTTCCAGGAGTTGGTCGAGGCTTACGCCTGCAGAATCCCTGTTCTCCGTGACTGCCGTTTCCAGGTCGAAACTCGGTGTCTGAATTCCAAGCCGGAATGTACCGGTATACTCTTTTTCCAGGCCCGCGTAGCGGTCGAACGACTTGGTTTCCTTCCCGGTGCAGACGATCAACAACCCTGTCGCTCTCGGATCGAGGGTGCCGGCATGCCCGACCTTCTTGACATCAAGCGCAAAGCGTACCCGTCGAACGACGTCGAATGATGTCCAGTTCAACGGCTTGTCAACGAGAAGAACCCGACCTTCTTCCCCTGCCAAACGAGTATGATCGGCCTGGGGGGTCATCACTCACGTTCCTGGTCCCCGGGTTCCGTGTCCTTGTGAATCTTATTCAGCAGGCTCTCGATATGCATCGCATGATCAAGCGATTCATCCAGATAAATAAAAATCGACGGGGTAAACTTGAGACGCAGGTTTCGCCCCAGCTCTGTTCGGATAAAGGGCTTTTCGACCTCGAGCAACGCAAGCGTTTTCCTTTTCCGCTCCGGATCGCCGAAGATGCTCACATACACCTTGGCGATCTTCAGATCCGGACTCATCCGCACCTCCGTCACGGTCATTAACCCATACTCTTCCATTCGGAAGTTTTGCTGGAAGATCTCGCTGATGCGTTCCTTGATCAAGGATGATACTTTTTCCGTGCGTACCGACATAGCAACCCTGTCTTATGCAAGCTTCCGTTTTGTTTCCACGATCTTGTACGCTTCGACGGTATCACCGACTTTAATGTCGTTGAACCCGTCGACCATGATGCCGCATTCGAAGCCCTGCTCGACTTCCCGCACATCCTCCTTGAAGCGTTTGAGCGAGGAAATGCCACCGTCGAAGACAGTGAGGCCGTCACGAACGATCCGGATCTTATTGTTCCGGACAAGCTTTCCGTCCTGAACATAGCATCCGGCGATCGTTCCGGCTTTCGAAACCTTGAACGTTTCGCGGACTTCGATGGTGGCAAGGATTTCTTCACTGAGCGACGGAGCAAGCATTCCTTCCAGCGCGCTCTTCACCTCATTGATCGCGTCGTAAATGATGCTGTAGAGGCGGATATCAACCTCTTCCGATTCCGCAAGCCGGCGCGCGTTGAGATTGGGTCGCACATGGAAACCGATGATCACGGCCCGTGATGCGGTGGCAAGCAACACATCGGATTCGGAGATTCCACCGACGCCTTTGTGAATCACTACCACCTTCACTTCGTCCGTTGAGAGCTTCATCAGCGAATCGGAGAGCGCTTCGACCGATCCGTCCACGTCTCCCTTCACAATGATCGGGAGGTCCTTTACCTGTCCCTGCTTGATCTGTTCGGAGAGATCATCCAGCGTCATAAGTCGCCGCTGGCGGAAATCCTGCTCCCGTTTCAATTGCTGGCGTTTCAAGCTTATCTCACGGGCCTCCCGCTCGCTGGAGAGGACGATGAACTCATCTCCCGCCTGCGGGATACCGTCGAATCCAAGAAGCTGTACCGGTTGCGAAGGTGTTGTCACATCCACGCGCTTGCCCCGCTCATCAAACATGGCCCGGACACGTCCGCTCCATACACCACTGACAAACGAGTCGCCGACCTTGAGGGAACCCTTCTGGACGAGGACCGTTGCGATGATGCCTTTGCCCTTGTCGAGCTCGGACTCAATAATGACACCGCGGCCCAGCCTGATCGGGTTTGCTTTCAGGTCGAGAACTTCCGCTTCCAGGAGAATCTTCTCCAGAAGCTGATCGACGTTTTTTCCGCTCTTGGCAGAAAGCTCAACGGCCTGGTATTTCCCTCCCCATTCTTCGACCAGAATCCCTTTTTCCGAGAGCTGTTGTTTAATCCGCTCGGGATTCGCATCCGCCTTGTCGATCTTGTTCATGGCGATGACGATCGGAACGCCGGCAGCCTGCGCGTGACTGATCGCCTCGACGGTTTGCGGCATGACGTTATCATCTGCTGCGACAACGAGGACGACGATATCGGTCACTTTGGCACCGCGGGCGCGCATGGCCGTAAAGGCTTCGTGTCCCGGTGTATCGAGAAAGGTGATCTGTTTTCCGTCGGGCAAGGTCACCTCATACGCACCGATGTGCTGGGTGATGCCCCCCGCCTCGCCTGCAACGACCGTCGCGCTCCGGATATAATCCAGGAGAGACGTTTTCCCGTGGTCGACATGGCCCATAATCGTGACAACCGGGGGTCTCGGTCTGAGATCTTCGAGAGCGTCCGGGGTATCGGCCAGCACATCCGCCGTGAACTCGGATTCGAAATCGACCTGGAAGCCGAATTCATCTGCCACCAGCTGAATCGTATCCTTATCCAACCGCTGGTTGATAGAGGCCATAATGCCCAGGCCCATGATCTTCGAGATCACCTCGGCAACGGAAGCACGCATCAGATCAGCAATCTCACCGACCGTAACGAACTCCGTCACGCGGATCCTGGTCTTCCCGCGTTCGAGTTCGTCCTGAATGCGCTGTTCTTCTTCTTCCCGTTCCTTCTTCTTTCTCTTCCGGATGGCGGCGCGAGAACTCACCGAGACATCTTCCATCTCGGCCAAAGTTTCCCGAATAGCCTTCTCCACTTCCTGCTCATCGACTTCAGCGTGGCGCACCTTCTTCCGCTTGCGCGCCTTGCTTTCAGCTTCATCCTCCGGTCCTCCGGGTTTGCCGGCGGCTTTCTGCGGCAGTTCGCGGAGTTTCTTTTTCTTCTTCTTTTTCTTCTTCTTGTCCTCTTCCGATTCCTCGGAAGCCGGCGCGCCCGCTGCTGCTTTGGCTGCGACCTCCATTTTCCCCTTAATCGTCAGACCGCGGCGAGGACGGGAAAGCGCCTGCTCCAGCGGGCTCAAACGTTTTACACCCGGGCGTGATGGGAGGATCGGCACTTGTTCCTTTTCAGCAACCGACTCTTCCGGTGCGGCCGGTTCCTTGAGCGCGGTGGGTTGCTCTACAGGTTCATGCTCCGCTTTGGCGATCTCGGGGACGGTCGGAGGTTCTGCGGGAACCGCTTCAACGACCGGGGCCGCTGGTGCCTCGACGACGAGTTCGACGGGGGATTCTTCCGGGGCTTTTTTCTCCGTTTTTTCGGGCGTATCCTTCTTGCGCGAGGAACGAAATTCCTGGAGCTTCCGCTGATGTCGTTCCGCGACATCTCTCTCCTTCTTGAAATGCCCCATAATGGGGGACATCATATCCTCCGTCACAGAGGACATGTGATTCTTCACTTCAAAGCCTTTTTTCCGGAGAAACTCGATGATCGTTTCACTCGCAACGTTCAACTCTGTCGCCAGCTTGTAGATCTTTATTTTTTTGGCTGCTGTCTCTGCCATTCTGGGAATTGCCTTTTTTCCAACGAGCGAATGATGGTTTTACTCTTTCTTCTCTTCTTCCGATGGCGCTGCTGCTTCGTCGTGGTCGGCTACGCCGTTCTCCCCCGCCGGAGTCTCAGCCGCAGGAGCCTCATCCGCAGGAGTCTCATCCGCAGGAGCCTCATCCGCAGGAGCCTCATCCGCAGGAGCCTCATCCGCAGGAGCCTCATCCGCA
>JBBEBV010000419.1:16126-26259 GCA_040882165.1 Bacteroidota bacterium | reverse complement strand
GAGCCTCATCCGCAGGAGCCTCATCCGCAGGAGCCTCATCCGCAGGAGCCTCATCTGCAGGAGCCTCATCCGCAGGAGCCTCATCTGCAGGAGCCTCATCCGCAGGAGCCACTGGTGCCTGTTCTTCAGCCTGGACCAAAGCCTTCTCCCCGGATCGTTCACCCTCCGGTTCGCCCCCCTCTTCAATCTCCGCCTCCTCAAGCCCCCTTCTCAGCATCGTCACGATTTCATCGATTTTTTCGCGTTCAATCCCGAACGTGGCAACAAGCTCCTCCTTCGGCGTATCGATTACATCACGGACGCTTTCGTACTTCTCATCAAAGAACTTGTGGAACAGGACATCGCCAAGTTCTTCGCGGAATTCCGAGAGATCCATATCGTACTCTTCGTCTTCCCCTCCCTCCTTAATGAGCTGAATATCATATCCCGTGAGCTTGGAAGCGAGGCGTACATTCTGTCCGTTTTTTCCGATGGCGAGGGAAACCTGATCCGCCGCGACCGTCACGCTCGCTTTCTTGTTCTCCTTGTCGAGCACCACTTCCTTGAGTTTGGCCGGCGAGAGAGACTTTGTTATGAAGTGCATCGGCTCTTCCGTCCAGTTGATCACGTCGATGTTCTCGTTGTTCAATTCCCTGACGATCGCGTGAATACGTACCCCCTTCATGCCGACACACGCGCCCACGGCATCGATCCGGTCGTCATGGGAGAGGACGGCGACTTTTGCACGATCGCCCGGCTCCCGTGCAATGGCCTTGATCTCAATGATGCCGTCATAAATTTCGGGGATCTCGATCTCGAACAGACGCATCAAGAAGTGCGGGTCCGTTCGTGAAATGATGACCACAGGATTTCCTGCCCCCTTGCGTACTTCCTTCACAACCGCTCGGATGGTATCCCCCTTCTTATACCGCTCCTTGTAGATCTGTTCGTTCCGGGGGAGTATAAGTTCGTTCTTGTTGTGAATGACAAGGATCTCACCCTTCCCCTTCCGGATCTGGTAGATCTCGCCGACGACGATTTCGCCCAGCGCCGTCGAATATTCGTTGTAGATCGCCTCGCGCTCAATTTCCTTGATACGCTGGTTCAGGTTCTGTTTCGCGCTGACCACCAACCGGCGCCCAAAGCTCACGAGCGGAATGATCTCGACATAGTCCTCACCAACTTCCAGATCCTCTCCGGACTTCTGCCGTGCTTCCTTGACGCTGATTTGTGCCACCGGATCGATGACCTCCTCCACCACCTCCCGCTCAAGGTAGATTTCGATATCTCCCTTATCCATGTTGACGACAACTTCGAATTTGGCGTTCGGTCCGTACTTCTTCCGGACCATCATCCCGAAGATGTCTTCGACGATGCCGACCAGGATATCCTTGTCGATCCCCTTTTCGCGAACCATTTGGGCAAATGATTCGACAATTTCGTGATTCATCTCATCCTCCGGACAATAAACTCGGTCATTACCACGGCAATAGTTCCTTTGTTTCTATGATCTGTGAAAACTGAAGCCTGATCGGCTCCCCCTTCTCCGGGGCGAAGGTGATGACCTCCTGTTCCACTCCCTCCAGGATTCCCGTCAGGGTCTCCGCAACCCCTTTTCCACGGTACTGGACGGTGAAACGCCTACCGATATTCTTCGGATATTGTCTCAGCAACCGAAGCGGCTTATCGATGCCGGGGGAGGAAACTTCCAGCTGGTAGGATCGTTCGAACACTCTTTCCGTCTCCAAAACCAAGCCAAGCTCCCTGCTGATCTCCGCGCATTCCTCGATCCTGATTCCTTTATCCGTGTCAACAAATGCCCGGACGACGGTGCCGCGACGTTCATTCTTGAGCGTCAGCTCAACAAGAAACGCCTTGTGCCGCTCCAGAACCGGGGTCAATTCTCTCTCAAGGGTCTGCTTGATTTCAGCAAGAATCATAAGGTTTTCTGCATAACATCCCTCCCCAAAAAAAATAGCCCGAAAAGGCGGGCTATTCTTAAAACGAGGCTTGTTAATATAAAACTTCCTCCACCAAGAAGCAAGGAAATCTTCAAAAATTTGTCACTGTCTTATGATGCTCGTAGAACTGGGCGATCTTCTCGGCTGCAATGACGGGATCATCAGTAATTTCAAAGAGTTTTAGGTCCGATTCAGAAATCATTCCTTCCTTGAGCAATGTGCTTTTCATCCAATCGATGAGCCCGGTCCAATACTCCGACCCCATCAAAATTACCGGAAACGGTTTGGTCTTGTGCGTCTGAATCAGCGTGATAGCCTCGAAGAACTCGTCCAATGTTCCAAACCCTCCCGGGAGAACCACAAACCCATGGGCATACTTGACAAACATCACCTTGCGCACGAAGAAATGCCTGAACGTGATGAGCCGATTTCGATCGATGTACGGGTTGGCGGATTGTTCATGCTGGAGCTCAATGTTCACCCCTACCGAACCTCCACCCTGTTCCTTCGCCCCCTTGTTTCCGGCCTCCATCACCCCAGGGCCCCCTCCCGTCAACACGTTGAACCCGTGCCGCACCAATTCCTGTGCAACCCGCACGCCCAACTCGTAGTACCGGGAACCAGGTTTCACCCGAGCAGATCCAAAAATCGAAACGAGGTTATTCTGCCTGGACATCATGGTAAAACCATCAACGAACTCGGACATCACGCGGAAAACTCGCCAGATATCTTCCTGTGCACTGGACAGAGAATCCAACTGTTGTTCGTGATTTGTGGGAATCGTTGATTCATTCATAGAGACCTCGGATTGACGACGATGGAATACTGGTTTCTTATACAGAAAGGAAATTCTTGAGGAGATCCCTGCCATGGTGCGTTGCAATGGATTCCGGGTGAAACTGCACGCCGTAGGTTTGTGAAGTCTGATGCTGCACTCCCATGATGATCCCATCCTCCGTCCAGGCCGTTATCTGCAAGTCAGACGGGAGCGTGTCCTTCTCAATCACCAGGGAATGATAGCGCGTTGCGGTAAACGGCATAGGTAACCGATTGAAAATTCCCCTACCGTCGTGCTGGATGGAGGATGTCTTGCCGTGAACGATGGAAGGGGCTTTCACGACCCTCCCCCCGAACGCTTCTCCGATCGCCTGGTGCCCGAGACAAACTCCAAGGATCGGTATTGTCCGATGGAGGACTTTGACAACCTCGACAGAAATTCCGGCCTCTTTCGGCGTGCATGGCCCCGGAGAAATAACGATCTTTTCCGGCTTCATCTCCCGGACCTGGTCCACTGTAACCTGGTCATTTCGAACGACCTTCAGTTCGGCCCCCAACTCGCCGAGGTACTGGACCAGGTTGTAGGTGAACGAGTCGTAATTATCGATGATGAGAACCATACCGGCGGAAGCACTCCTTATCGATGATTCACTGGAAAACAGAGCATCCATCAAGTCAAAAGTTCGAATGCCTTGAGATTGGCCCCCAACTTTTCGAGAGTCTCTTCATATTCGCGTTCGGGTGTCGAATCAAATACGATCCCTGCCCCGGCCTGGAAGTACACCGTTGCGTCCTTCGCAACCATGGTACGGATGGCGATGCATGAATCGAGGTTTCCCGAAAAGTCGATATAGGCGATCGCACCGCCGTACACCCCCCTCTTGACAGGTTCGAGCTCTGCGATAATCTCCATAGCCCGAATCTTCGGGGCGCCGGACAATGTGCCGGCTGGGAAGCAGGCGTACAGCGCATCGACCGGGGTCATGGCATTCCGGAGTCGTCCCCGGACATTCGAGACGAGGTGCATCACGTGTGAGTACCGTTCAACCGCCATAAACTGGTCCACCGTCACGCTGCCAAATTCACAGATGCGACCGAGATCATTCCGCCCAAGGTCCACCAGCATGAGATGCTCGGCTTTCTCCTTCGCATCGTGCAACAATTCCTCCGCTAACCGGAGATCCTCAGCCTGGGTAGCTCCCCTTCGACGGGTTCCGGCGATCGGACGCGTTTCGACCGTGCCATTCTCTACGCGAACCAGCATCTCCGGGGAGGAGCCGATGATCGAGAATTCTCTGAAATTTAAAAAATACATATAGGGAGAGGGATTGACACCCCTGAGCGTCCGGTAGAGATCAAATGATTCAAACCTTCCCCGTTGTTTCAAGCGCTGTGAAAGCACAACCTGAAAAACATCCCCTTCCGCAATATACTCTCGCGCCCGTTCAACGCTCCGGCAAAATATTTCTTTCTGCGTGCTGTGCGTAATCGTCCCGAGGGGCTCCGCGCTACCGAGCACCAGTGAGACCGATTGACGCAAAATCCCCTTCAGTTTGATGATTTCTTCAACGGCTTTATCGTATTCTGCCCGAAGTTCCTGCTCGGGGAGCTGTGATGTGCGGAGGTAGGCATTGGAAATCAGGAACAAGCGGTGGAGAAGGTTGTCGAAGACAAGCACTACATCGTAAAACATCAACAATATGTCGGGGATCTGTAATTCGTCGTCACCTCGTACAGGGACCTTCTCGACAAGCTGGACTGACTCATACCCGAAATAGCCGACGGCTCCCCCCGAGAGCCGGGGCAAACCGGGAACGGGGACGGTGCGAATATGTTTGAAGATGGTCTTGAGCGCCGCCAGCGGATGGTCGTCCGGGGAAACAAGGGAGGGAAGGATCTTGACGTCATCGTGGTACGTTTCGATCGCGAACTTGCGGCCTGTAACCGAAAAACTCATGAACGGATTATAGCCAAGGAAAGAGTATCTCCCGATCTTCTCCCCTCCTTCCACGCTTTCTAAAAGGAAGGAATACGGACCTTGATCACGAAGTCTCAGGTACACAGAGACGGGGGTATCTGCATCGGCAAGCATGGATTCGAACACGGGGATAACATTCCCCTGAGCGCTCCATGTTTTAAATTCTTCAAATGTTGTCATACGGCCTGGTGAGTTCTACAGCTCGGATGAATACTCTGCGGTCAGACTTCGAGAGAGGGCCACTCAATAGCGCAGTTGCTTCCCTCAAACGACTGCACCAGCCTCCGCATATCGTCGGGAACGGGTTTCGATTTGTTCGTGATCGGGTCAAGCCATACATGGTACGCGAGGTTCTCCGCGATACGCTCGCGGTTCGATGCGCGTTCGATGATCCCCTCCATCGCGAAACTGGAGTTCTTGATGAAGGAAATCCTTGTGCAGACGGTGAGAAGGTCGTCGAACATGGCAGGAGCGAGATAGTCGATCTCATTCCGGACCAAAACCACCCGGGATTCACTGTTGATGGAATTGAGATCGATCCGGGCACCGATGTGCTTCAGATAATCGACCCGACCCACTTCGCAATAGAGCAAATAGTTTCCATTGTGCACGATCCCCTGCCAGTCCACCTCATAATTCCGCACCCGAAGCTGGGTTGTGTGCTTGAATGTCTGTCGATCGAGCATAGAGGTCAGGAGAGAACGGTTTTGAACACTTCGGAGGCGTGATGCACCTCCCGTGTGGAAACATCCATGTGCAGAACCGCCCGCAAAGCACCGAACGTCGCTTCCGTCAGGAGTATCTGATTGATCTTGAGAAGAGCCAGGAGATCGGAAGCCGATTTCCCCGTCTTCTCGATATCGATGATGACGATGTTCGTTTCCACCTCACTCGGGTTCACCTTGACCCCGGGAGTGGAAGCAATAGCCTCGGCGAAGGTCTTCGCCATGTCATGATCCTCTCTCAGTCGTTCGACGTTGTGTTCCAGGGCAAACAAGGCTCCCGCCGCTATGATTCCCGCTTGGCGCATCCCTCCCCCGAAGAGCTTCCGATACTTCCTCGCCTTGCTGATCAATTCTTCGGAGCCAACAAGGGCAGAACCGACCGGAGCGCCAAGACCTTTCGAAAAGCAGACTGAAACTGAATCGAAATATTGGGCATACTCTTTTGGATGGATGCCGGTCGCTACCCACGCATTCCAAAGCCGTGCTCCATCAAGGTGGAGTTTTAATCCCACGGCTTTCGCAAACGTGTACGTTTGCTTTAATTCCTCGATTGGATAAAGGGTCCCGCCCGCCATGTTGTGGGTGTTTTCGAGACACACCAGGGAGGTTCTCGGCATATAGTAGGCCGAGGAGCGGACCGCAGGGGCGATATGGGAGGCACGGAGAATGCCCCGTTCGCCGCGAACCGGATAGAGTTGAATATTCGAAAGAACGGCCGGTGCGGCAGTCTCATAGTTAAAAATGTGGGATGATTGTTCGACGATCACTTCATCGCCGGGCTGTGTCTGGCATTTCAATGCCAGCTGGTTGGCCATGACACCCGTAGGAACGAACAGCGCTGCGGGCTTACCCAGCAATGCCGCTACCGTTTCCTGCAGGCGATTCACCGTCGGGTCCTCTCCGAAGACGTCGTCCCCCACGTCGGCCTCTGCCATGGCCCTTCTCATCTCCGGGCCAGGCTTCGTAACGGTATCGCTCCGCAAATCGATATAGTGTGTCATAGTTCGGTTGTCTTCGTTTTCGTCGATAAGGCTAAAATAACGAATAGGCCTGAGCAAAACAAACAAAGAAGGGCGAAGAGGTCGCCGTGCCTCACGTAAAACGTTCTTTCGTCCGAGGGGACGATCATGCCCGTGATCGTTGCCTCCGTATACATCGATGTTTTTTCATGGATCCTCCCCACCGGATCGACGAACCCGGATATGCCGCCGTTGGCAGCCCTCACGATCCATCTTCGGTTTTCAATCGCTCTCAGGGAGGCATAACTTGCGTGCTGATAGGCACCGGAAGTATTTCCCCACCAGCTGTCGTTCGTAATGATGACAAGGAATTCCGCTCCCCGGAGAACAAAGTTCCTGACATACTCAGGGAATACCGATTCATAGCATATCATCGCGCTGAAGTGAACCCGCGTGGTGTCAACCGGTAGCGCGAAGACAACCGTATCCTTCCCAATTCCCCACATCCCGATCCCGACGTTCCACTTCAGGGGCTCGATCAGGAAACTGAGGAATTCCGCATAGGGAATCCTCTCTCCGAAAGGGACCAAAATCACCTTTCTATAAATGACTCCGACATCCCGCCCGGGATACAGGAGGGTCGCCGAATTGAAGTTTTCATAAAACACATTCGAATCGAAGATCCTGTTTGCAGTCTTCGGTGCATGAAGAGAATCATACCAAACGGTGTAAGGAAGGCCTGTCAAGACCGGCACCTCCATGGAATCCAGCCGGGCCCGTAACATGGACCACCGCGAGACGTTCCGGGGAGCGAGAATGGGGAACGGAATCGCCGTCTCGGGCCAGACGACGAGATCAGGCTTCTGCGACCGGAGTTCTCCGGTTTTTTCCGTCAGCATTTCAAGTTGCTGTTCATAGGCAACAAATTTGTCGTCATAGCCCTGTCCCCATTTTTCCCATGGGTCGATGTTTGGCTGAATCACACCGATGTTGAGATGCCTGAGGGAAGGCTTCTCCTCATACCGGCTCATCACGATCTTGCCATAGAGAAGTGGGGCGATGTAGAGGACCGCAAGAACCCCCAGAAGACTGTACGACAGTCGAGACCGCATGCCCCAGGTGCCCGTTGCAACATGGACAATCAGCAGGAACCCGAGGATGTTAAAAGTAATGAGGAGCGCTGAGAGGCCATACGTGGAGGTGTATTCCACAAGCTGAAGCCGATACAGGTCATAGGCCTGGCTGTTCCCGAGCGCCATCCACGGGAAGGCAAACTCCGTTATGGAATGAAGATACTCTGAAGAGACCCAGAACACCAGAAAGCCGCCGAGTCCGGCAAGAAGCCCGAGCCGTGAACGAACCAACCACGTCAATATCATCCCGGGCCAATAAAACAGCGGGTGTACGAGCAGGATCGCCGTCCCGGACGCCATGAGCCATGGATCCTTCATGTGGGTATAGCCGGCTGTCCAGTATACCGTTATCAGATGGAAGACGAACAACATCAGGTAAGAGTACCGGAGAAATTGCCAGCCGGACCGGATCGTCCCCATGAGGAGAAAAAATGGAATGAAGCCGACGTACCCGAGAGAGTAAAACGGAGATGGCGGAAAAGCGAAACCGATCATGGCGCCCGAGCAGACTGCGAGTGCCAGGCGATGCCATGGCGTTCCGACGGAGAGCTCGGGGACCTGGTATTCTTTCTTCATGATTCGGACGATGCCCTGGCTTTCCGTTCAGCAAACCATGCCGCACTCTTCGTATACAGAAGAAGGATGAACAAGCCCACCAGCAGCCCTATCAGGGCACCCGCAAGAACGTCGGAGGGATAGTGAACTCCCACATAGACCCGGGAGAATGAGACGGTGCCGGCAAAGGTGAAGAAGGCCCAGGTCCATTTCCGTTCGAAGTAGGCGAGGACGAGCGCCGCGGCAAAATTATTGACAGCGTGCGACGAGGGAAAGGAGTAGCCGCTTCCGCAACTGACCAGAAGATGAATATCCGGGAGTGTGTGACAAGGACGGATTCGTTCCACCATGTGTTTCAGCACCGAGCTGTTCAGTTGATCGCCGAGTGCGATGGTCGGGATCAGGAGCAAGGCTGCAATCCTCCCCTGCTTCCCCCCTTTCACCAGGAGGAACAACCAGAGAATCGCTGCAACCACCAGGGCCACCGGCTTTTTGTTCAAATCCGTCACAAAAGGCATGAGGAGATCGAACAAGGGGTTCTGAAGAGTGCGATTGCCGAACCAGAAGAGGCTGAGATCGAGTGAAAAGAGAAAATCAGTCAACGAATTGCCGTCATGGGTTAGTGGGAGGTTCGTCTGTTTTGTTAGAGGAGCGTTTCAGGAAGAATCGGACCAGGAAGAAAACAGCCACGAGGACGATCAGCGATGTCACGATGGCGCTATACGTCTCGAGGTAGCTCCCGATTTTCCGCCAGTTCTCTCCGACCGCCCGACCTGTGGTGAGGAGGATGAAATTCCAGATCAAGGCGCTCAGAAAGGAGAGGACGATGGAAAGAGGAAGAGACATTTCCGTCATCCCGGCAAAAAACGACACGACCGCCCTGGTCCCCGCAAGAAAGCGGTTCGCAACGATCACGAAGTAGCCGTACTTATGAAACCACCGCTCCACCCTTTGGACGCTTTCCTTCGGAATGAATCGTATTTTACCAGCTTCGAGGATGTGATCACCGAACCAATCTCCGACCTTATACATCGTGACAAAGCCCAGGGTACTTGCTGTTGTGGCGAGCAGGAGCGCTGTAGTGAAATCCATGCTACCTACTCCGACAAGAGAACCTGCGAACACCACGATCACATCGCTGGGGAAGGGGGGAAAGATATTTTCGATGTAGGCGATTGCTGCCACGGCTGCATAGATCCAGACGGGATCAAGGCTTGCAAGACTCTCGATGAACTCCTCCATGAGGGAGACTACCTTTTCGGGACCGGTGCAATGGTGGCGGTTGCAAGAGCGGCACACCCCTCTCCCCTTCCAATGAACCCCATCATCTCATTGGTCGTCGCCTTGACGGAAACCTGGGAAGAATGGATGGCGAGAGCGGAAGCGATCTTTTTCCGCATGGAGGGAACAAAGCGGGAGATTTTGGGCGACTGCATGATCAGCATCGAATCAATGTTGACGATGGCGTACCCTGCTTTATGGAGCAGAGTCCGGACTGATCGAAGAAGGAGAAGGCTGGAATAGTTCTTATACTTCCTCATCGTGTTCGGGAAATGTGATCCGATATCCCCCAACGCTGAGGCCCCCAGGAGAGCGTCGCAAATCGCATGGGACAAGACATCGGCATCGGAATGACCCAGGAGTCCGACTTTGGAAGGGACATGAACCCCGCCAAGGATCAGCTTTCGTCCTGGGCTGAATTGATGGACATCGTACCCAATTCCCGTCCGAACCGGTAATCCGGCGTTCTTAGTCAATAGTGAACTCACTGAATTGATTCTGATAAGCCATCCATTCGATTGACAAGTCCTTCACCTGGGCAGATCTCGGCCCAATTCGGACGTCCCTGATCAATTCTTCTATCAAGGATCGTTCACCCTCGACCTCGATCTCGACTTCACCCGTAAAGCGATTCCGCACAATCCCTTTCAGACCGAGAGGTGAGGCTTTCCTCAAAACAAAATAGCGGAAGCCGACACCTTGGACAAGACCCTTGACGATGATGCGAGCACCGATTTCCATGCTGGTGGACCAAAATACAAGGAATGAGAGTGAAAGTCAAAGAA
>JBBEBV010000419.1:0-16026 GCA_040882165.1 Bacteroidota bacterium | reverse complement strand
AGACGGACCAGGGTTTCAAGCGTCCGCGGGTCGACACCCGCCCTCGTTGCTCCCCGGAGATGGGAATAGAGCTGGGCATCGTACCGCTGTACAAAGAGAACCGTGATATTGATGAATTCCCGTTCCCGGAAGGAAAGGCCTGTCCGGGAAAGTATTTGGCCATACCCGTCCTCGCAGATTCTTCTCCCCAGACCGGGATGCAGGTCATCCAGCCGTTGCAGGAGCTTCTCTGCCTGGTCTCCGTAGACTGACTTGAGGGCTGATGTTCCTTTCCGAAAAGCCCCTCTGGAAGAAATGGCTCCCGGTCTTCCAACCGTTCGTTTTCTCAAAGACTGCAAATATTCCAAGCCTTCCAGCATGAGCGGAACGCCCAGGAGGAGCGAGAGTTGAAGTAAAAGTTCGGTACAGAACAAGCCGGAGAGAGAGCGCTGAGCAAGGCCCTTTCGCAAGAGGGCATACGCGCGCTTTCTTTGGTTCAAGGTGAGGAGCGCCGAGAGGGAAATGCAGTACTCCTCGCGCGTGCTCCATCGCGGTGATCGGATGAGGAGCGTTCGCTTCATTGCAAGAAAAAAGGGACGGAGAGCATCTCCGTCCCTTCCATGTCGACGTTCTTCAAATTGATGTTATCTTCCTTTGAGGCCGTCAAGCTCGTATTGTGCGTTGCGGCTGTAGGTAGGATCCTTTTTCGCTTCAGCAAATGCGGCCCTCGCTTTTTCGTTGTCCTTCATTTTCTTGTACGCCAAACCGATCTCGAAATACTCCGCCCCTTTCGCCCCCCGCTTCTTCTGTTTGATAGCCTCCTCGGCAGCCTGAATGGCTTTCTCAGGATTGTCCAGTTTGTTGTAGACGATGGCACCGATCAGGTAAAGCTTCGGGTTGTTGGGATGCTGCCCCAGCGCTTCGTCGATAAGGGTTCCCGCTTCGTTGAACTTTCCGTCGCTTACCAATTGCTGTCCCTGGCCTGCGTAGGCTTCACTGATTCCGAGCACGGCTTGAGACATCTGCGGATTATACTTGAGGGCCTGCTTAAACGCGTCGATAGATTTTTGATACTCTCGACTTGCCAGGAGTGTGCTCCCGACCGCGTTGTATCCCTGATAGAAATCGCCTTTGAGTTTGATCGATTCCTCAAATGCCTCGAGCGCCTTGTCCGTTTGTCTCGCATTTTTATAGGAAAGGCCGAGTTGATAATAGTACCGGAAATCCTTCGCCATCGACAGAGCACCATTGTACTTCTCTATTGCGCTTGCATAATTTCCTGAGCGAAAAAGGCCGTTTCCCTCATTATAGAGCTTATCGGCTTCGATCTTCTTCGTGTCAGGGGCCGGGGATTGGCCAAGAACGGGAACAGCGTTGAGGAACAGTAAAACAAGTAAGAGTTGTTTGGCCGCACTTCTCATCTCGCAACCTCCCTTAATGGTGGTTAGTATGATTTGCACATGGGGTGCCCGGAGCGAGACTTGAACTCGCATGCCCTTTCGGGCGCCGCCCCCTCAAGACGGTGTGTCTGCCAATTTCACCATCCGGGCCGGACAATTCAAAATTAAAAATTAAAAATTAAAAATGAAAAAAAAAGACGACGCTTTTACGCATTTTGAATTTTTCATTTTGAATTTTTAATTGTCAGTGAGCGTGGATGGCTTCGAACCATCGACCCTCTGCTTAAAAGGCAGATGCTCTACCCCTGAGCTACACGCCCGTTATGATGCTCATATCCTTTGGAACACAAGCGATTGGAAAAGAGTTCTTTGATCTTATGAAGATGAAGTAAGATACTCAGTTTCATCAGAATGTTCAACTCTGCCGGTCGAACTGCCCACTTATTGCCGGGAGGAAGAAGTGGCACCGTTCGCCTGCTTCTCTGCCTTGCTGCGGTACAGGATTCCCAGTGGAATGATGACACAGTACCCGAGAACGAGAAGAATGGGAGCCACCACGAGCGGAAGCGTGCCATCCCATGGCTGTTGCCCCAATGCGATGTATCCCAGGACAATCACCACCAGACCGAATGCAAGGATCTGATAGTTTAATCGGGTAAAAGGAAGAGCAGCAACATTCGTCTTGCGCTTCGAAGAGCGTGCTTCTATTCGTGCCATAGCCTTGGTTTCCTGTTGAACCCACCCTGCAATAAAAAGCCCAGCGTTGGGGGGTACGCCGGGCCTGACCATTAATTTAACAACAGTCAGGGGAGTAACTGTCGTTAAGGTCAAGGGAAATTTACACCATTTCGGTTGAATGTCAAGCCCCGGTCAAAAATATTTACATGGTGGCCCGAATCCCCGTCACCAGCCTCCCTTCCACAAGCTGCAAAACCCTGTGGGCGCGACGAATTAAATCGTTATTATGGGTCGCAACAATAATGGTCTGGCCGCGTTTTTCCGCAAATTCCACTAACAACTCATGGAGTCTGGTGCCGTTGTGCTCGTCCAGGTTTCCGGACGGCTCATCAGCCAGGATGATCTGGGGACTGTTCATAAACGCCCGGGCTACGGCAACTCGTTGCTGCTCCCCTCCCGAGAGCTCCGTCGGTCTGTGGTCAACCCGTTCCGCCAGGCCGACCTCCGCTAAAAGCTTCTCTGCTCTTTCCCGGACCGCGGGAAAAGCGCTTCCCTGAATCAGCGCAGGCATTGCGACATTCTCAAGAGCCGTGAATTCCGGCAACAGGTGGTGGAACTGAAAAACAAATCCCAACTGGGTATTCCTGAATTCGGCAAGGCGCTCATCCGGGAGAGAGGATATCCTCGTATCGTTTACCGACACCGAGCCCGAAGTTGGGCGATCAAGACCGCCAAGAATGTGCAACAACGTACTTTTGCCGGAGCCTGAGGGGCCAATAATAGCCAGCAGCTCCCCCTTGCGGACTTCGATATCGACACCCTTCAGCACATGGACGGAAACCGTCTTACCGGTCTCATAGCTCTTGTGAAGAGCCTCTCCCTTCAGCATGATCGTCCTCTGTCTTATTCCCATCGGATAGCCTCCACGGGATCAAGTCGTGCCGCCCTCTTCGCCGGGTACAGGGCTGCAAGGGAACACAAACCGACGGCAGTCACAATCGTCACAAGAAGGTCGATTCCATGGACTTCAACAGGTATCGCCGGTATAATATACACCGTCGGGTCCAGCGGAAAGAGATGATATTGGTCCTGTAAGGAGACCACAGCCAATCCGAGAACCAGTCCGGCTGCCGCTCCGATCAGGCCGACGAACACCCCCTCAAACAGAAAAATGCGGACAATACTCTTGTCGGTCGCCCCCATGGATTTGAGAATTCCGATTTCCCTTCTTTTTTCGATGACCGCCATGGTCAACGACCCGAGTAAATTGAAGGAAGCCACGCCGATAATCAGGCAGAGTATCACGAAGGCCATCCATCGCTCCATCTTCATCACGGCGTAGAGATCCCTGTGCAGATCGTACCAGGTTAATACCCGGAACGTCGGTCCAAACCGCGCCTCCAGCGTTGCCTTGAATGCCTCAGCCTCATCCAGATCATGCAACCGCACCTCCACACCGTTCACCCGTTCCCCCATCCCGAACAAGGCCTGTGCCGGCGCGAGTCCTACATAGGCATAGTACGAATCGTATTCCCTGTTACTGGACTCGAAGATACCTGACACATGGAAGCGCCGAATCAGCGGCTGACCGAGTTGCAGCAGGAGCGTCTCAGACCCTGCGAGACTGACAACTGCGATGGTATCACCGACAACTGCTCCAAGCCGATCTGCCAGCGTCATGCCGAGGACAATACCGTTGCCCGCCCCCTCATCAAAGTTCATGGAGCCGAGAATGATACTCTTCTGTACTCCCGACACGGAGGCGATCTTGTTCGATTCAATTCCCTTGATGTTGACCACGCGGTTCAGGTTGCGGGAAACAACGACCGCTTTCCCGGATACAAACGGGGCCACCCCTGACACTTCATCTTGCGACGATGCAAACGCCACAATATCCCCGTATTCATGAGATTCCGATTGGCTGACGGCTTCCACACGCACATGAGGGTCGAAGTTGATGAGAATCGATGACACCAGGCCGCTGAATCCGTTAAACACTGAGAGAACCACGATGAGAGCCGCAACCCCAACCGTCACGCCGACAATGGAGATGATGGAAATCAATGTTACCATCCCGATTTGGCGGCGGGAGCGCAAATAGCGAAACGCTATGAGGCGTTCATAGCTCATCACACGAACCGTATCAATCGGATCGGGTCCTGCTGCGCCGCGATCCGGGAAGGGATCAGAGCGGAGAGGAAACACATGACAAGCGTCAGAACGCTCACGAGAACAAAGACCTCCACGGAAAGGTCGATCGGCACGTGGGTCATATAATAAATTCCCGAAGGGAGAGAGAAAAATTTGTACCGCAATTCCATCCAGCAGAGGCCGTACGCAAGGATGTTGCCCAGGACCGTGCCGGCCAACCCTATCACCATGCCCTGAAAAAGGAAAACGTTCATCAGCAGTCTCTTTTTGCTTCCCATGGTCCGCAGGACACCGATCTCCTTGGCCTTTTCCATCACCATCATGAGCAGAGTTCCGATGATGTTTACCGTGGCAACGATGATAATGAGTCCGATAATGATCGGGATCGGTTTCTTCTGCAGTTCGATCCAGGTGTACAGGTTCCTGTTCATCTGGTCCGTGGTACGGGCATAGTATGGATAGCCGAGTTCTTCTGGAATGGAAGCGGCCAGAGCGGCGGCTTTTGTCAGATCGCTCAGCAGAATATCGAATCCTGAAACTACGGGCCCTACACCGAAGAGGCGTTGAGCGTTTTTCAGGTGGACATAGACATAGGATTCATCAAACTCTCCCATCCCGGTTTCATAGATCCCCCTCACCTCAAATTGCATGACCCGGGTTTGCGAAAGGGAAACGGACGAGCCGCCGAGGGATAAGAGCAGGACCCTCCCGCCGGGACGCACACCCAACTTCTGCGCCAATCGGCGCCCGAGGATAATTCCTTCCCCCTCTTTTTCCAGGCTTTCCAGTCGGTAGTCTCCCTCCACGAGTTTAGTTTTCGCTGCCGACACGTCATTGGCTGGATCAACCCCTTTGATAAAGACTCCATCCATCGTGGCGTCGGACCGAATCATGCCCTCCCGTGAGAGAAACGGGGCCATCTCCATGACCTCAGGATGCCGAAGTCTTACCTCCTGAAGAGTACGGTCAGGCTCACCGAGAAGCTGATTTTGGAACGCAAAGAGCTGCATGTGTGCGGTAAAACTCACAACATTTTCCTTGATCGTTCGTTCGAAGCCGTTCAGGACAGAGAGTGTGATGATGAGCGATGCAACGCCGAGGGCAACTCCGATGATTGCGATGCCGGTGATGAAGGAAATAAAACCGCGATGATGTCGTGAACGCAGATATCGGAGGGCTATGAAGAGGGAGACAGGCATGTTTGGGTCGGAAAGGCGCGGGCGATCACTCTGCCGCGGGGCCAGGATTTACTTCTTCGTTGTCCCCCATTCCAGGAGATAGCTCTTGATGAAATCATCGAGGCCGCCATCCATGACAGCGTGCACATCGCTCGTTTCAACCCCCGTTCGGTGATCCTTCACCATTTGGTAGGGTTGAAACACATATGAGCGTATCTGGCTTCCCCATTCGATTTTCTTTTTTGTGCTTTCAATAGCGGTCAGGCGAGCCTCCTCTTCCTCCCGTCTCGCCTGGTAGAGGCGTGACTTCAGCATTTTCATCGCACGCTCGCGGTTCTGAAACTGCGAGCGTTCCTGCTGGCAGGCCACCACGAAGCCGGTGGGAAGATGCGTGATCCGCACGGCCGTTTCAACCTTGTTGACATTCTGACCGCCTTTGCCCCCCGACCGGAATGTGTCGATTCTCAGGTCGGCCGTGTTGATTTCGATTTCGACATCATCCTCGATTTCCGGATAGACGAACACCGACGCAAACGAAGTATGCCTTCGGGCATTCGAATCGTAGGGAGAGATGCGCACAAGCCGGTGCACCCCGTTCTCCGCTTTCAGGTAACCGTAGGCATACTTTCCCAGGACTTCGATCGTGGCGCTCTTAATTCCAGCACCATCACCGTCGAGCGAATCGACCAGACTGACCTTGAAGCCGTTCCGTTCACACCAACGGGTGTACATGCGCAACAACATCTCGGCCCAGTCCTGTGCCTCCGTCCCACCCGCTCCCGAATGAATGCCTAGAATGGCATTCTTCTCGTCATCAACCCCCCCGAGCATGTTTTTCGATTCGAGATTTTCAATCTCTTTTTCAAGCTTCTCGAGGTCGCCGGCAATATCCCCGCCCACCCTGGTTTCGTTTCCTTCCTGTGCCATCTCCAAAAGGGCTTCTGCGTCGGAGACAGCCACATTCAATTTGTTCCAGGAGTCGATCCACTCCTTGCGGGAACTAATTTCCTGAAGCGTCTTTTGAGCGGAGAGATTATCATTCCAGAATCCCTCGACAGCGCTTTTCCCATGGAGTTCTGCAAGCTCGGCTTCTTTTTTGTCGAGGTCAAAGATACCCCCTCAGAGAAACCAGTCTCTTCTTTTGCTTTTCGATTTGTTCTTTGAGATCGTCCCAGATCATGGCAAATGCAACTCCTCTTCAATGTCTATTTCCATGCGCAATAATGCCGAGCCGAGGGTTTTTCCCTGTGCGTCGTTCTTCAAGGATTTGGTTCCCCCTCCGCCAAGGGCCCCATGCAACAAGAAATTCATCGCCCCGAGATTGGGAAGTTCAAACCGCTCGACGGGGCCGAGAACGATTCCTCCAAAATGCGCCTTCACACGCTCTGCCGTCACGTACTTCAGGAGCATGGGATAGTACTCCTGCTTGAGGGCGATGAGACCCACGTTCGCCGTGTCTCCCTTGTCCCCTGATCGCACATGGCAAATTTGTTGCAGGCGAATTCTCATGGTCTTCAGATCTCGTGGAACAAAACCCGGGGTGTGACAGCTTCCTTGGGAAGAAGAGCAGGCCAGTAGGAGACCACCTCGCTCGGCTTCGGTCTTCCCCCGGCAAAGCCTGTAACGGATGGTGGACCGGTCAGGATGAGCGGTGCGAGTTCCTTGCCGAAACGCTCCACCGCACCGTACTCCGAACTCCGCACCCCGACTCGCAACACGACTTCATTCGGTTCAGAAATGTCCTTCGCAAGAGCGCCATGGCACGAATTATAGCCCAGAAATTCCGTCCGGAACTCATCAAAGTGAAGCCCAAGATCCTGGATTCTTGTTCGAAGGATCTCGTCTGCCCGCTTTGCTTTTTCCAGGGCATCCGGCCATGTATAGGTCAAGGTGCCGACGGTTGTATAGCCATCCAGGTACGACATGGAAACCTTGTAGAATTTCGTTGCCGCACTTCCCTTGACCCCACGGACCTTCACGCGGTCTCGGCCCGACTGTTCCAGTTGGATGGTCGTGAAATCCGCCACGCAGTCGGGTGTGATGTACTGCTCGGGATCCCCGATTTCGTAGAGGAGTTGCTCCTTGACAGTCTGGAGCGTCACCATGCCGCCCGTGTGGTCGTGCTTCGTAATGGTAATCTCACCGTCCGGAGTTGCGTCCGCGATCGGGAAACCAATGTGAGCAAGGTCAGGCACGGACCGCCAGTCTGCTGAAAAATTTCCACCAGACGACTGGCCCCCGCATTCGAGAATATGTCCCGCGACCGTTCCGGCGGCAAGCTTGTCCCAGTCCGATGCAGACCAACCGAACTCGTGAATCATGGGAGCAAGGGTCAGCCCTGTATCGGTGGTGCGCCCCGTGACCACAATCTGAGCTCCACCCTTCAGGGCTTCCACGACGGGAAAAGCACCGAAGTAGACGTTGGCGCTCTGTAATCGTTCCCGGACCGTACTCAGGCCCTCGCCAGTCTCCATGTTCTTTAATTCCATCCCACTTGCCTTGAGCTCGTCGATGCGTTCGAGAATATCGTCCCCCACCACCACCCCAACCTTCAGTTGTTTGATCCCCAGACGACGGGCAACGTGAAGGATAGCTTCACCACAGGCAACCGGATTGACCCCGCCACCATTCGTGATTATTTTGATGTCGTTCCGGATGCAGGTGGGCAGGATCTGCTCAAGAAGAGGGATGAGGTCCTTTGCATATCCGAGCTTTGGGTCCTTCCGCTTTTGCTTCTGGAGGATGGACATGGTGACCTCAGCGAGGTAGTCCATCATCATATAGTCGATGGGACCCTTCGTGACCTGGTCGACCGGAGCCGTGAGCAGATCGCCCCAGAATCCCTGGCCGGATGCTATGCGAATCTTGCTTTTCATGGATCCGGTGCTAGACCGATTTGATAGAAAGCTCGCGCAACTGTTTCTCATCCACCCCGGATGGAGAGTCATCCATGAGAGACATGCCGCTGCTGGTTTTCGGAAAGGCAATGACGTCGCGTATCGACTTCATTCCGGTCATGAGCATAATCATGCGGTCGAGACCGTAGGCGATGCCTCCATGTGGTGGAGCGCCGTATTTAAATGCATCCAGCATGAATCCGAATTTTTGTTTCGCCTCCTCCGGGCCAATACCGAGCAAACCAAAAAGCTTGCTCTGCAACTCCGAGCTGAAGATCCGAATACTTCCCCCTGCGATCTCGTTCCCATTCAGCACGAGGTCGTACGCACGGGCCCGGGCTTTTGCCGGATCGGTATCGAGGAGCAGTATATCCTCAGGATTCGGAGCCGTAAACGGATGGTGAACGGCAACGTATCGTTTCTCCTCCTCACTGTACTCCAGTAATGGGAAATCCGTGACCCAGAGAAACTTCCAGGCTCCATCCGGAATCAGGTTTAACCGGTTCGCCATTTCCAGCCGGAGCGTACCCAGGATCGTCAGTGCTTTCTGCCAGGGACCGGAGATGAAGAGCCCAAGATCACCCGGCTTTGCCCCAATGCGCCCGGCAAGGGCTTTCACATCCTCAGGTTTGACAAACTTGTCGACGGAACTTTCCACCTTTCCGTCGTTTGCCCGAAGGTACACGAGACCACCGGCTCCCAGGGATTTGACCATGTCGGTCAACCCATCGAGCTGGTTCCGTGTGTATCCGGCAAGTCCCGGAATCGAAAATCCCGCCACCACCCCACCCTTTTTGATCGTTTCGCTGAACACCTTGAAGCCGCTCGATGCAACGATGTCCGAGCAATCGGCTATCTCGAGCCCGAAGCGTATATCAGGCTTATCGCTTCCATATTTTTCCATGGCCTCTTTGTACGTCATCCTTGGAAACGGGGGTGCGGTCTCGATGTCCAGTGCGTTCTTCCAAAGATCGCGAATCAACCCCTCGGTCATGAGCAGGACATCGTTCTCATCCACGAAAGACATTTCGACATCGATCTGTGTAAATTCGGGCTGTCGATCAGCGCGGAGATCTTCATCGCGGAAGCATTTTACAATTTGGAAATACCGGTCGTACCCGGACACCATCAGGATCTGTTTGTAGGTTTGGGGCGATTGCGGGAGTGCATAAAACTTTCCCCTGTGCATCCGGCTGGGCACCAGGAAATCCCGGGCACCCTCCGGAGTGCTCTTCATCAGCACGGGGGTCTCCACTTCGATGAAGCCGTTCCTGTCGTAATACGCCCGGGTAATCTGGTACGCCCTGTGTCGCATCATGAGGTTTTGCTGCATCATCGGCCTCCGAAGGTCCAGGTAGCGGTATCTCAGCCGGAGATCCTCCGAAACATCGATTGAATCCTCTATCGGGAATGGCGGAGTCTCGGCTTTGTTCAGGATCGTCAACTCCGATCCCACAACATCCACATCTCCCGTCGGGATATCGGCGTTTTCGGTTCCTTCCGGACGGTGTTCGACCTTTCCGGTGACGGAGATGACAAACTCCGACCGGAGTGCCTGGGCAATCTCGTATGCATGTTGCGCATGTTGGGGGGCAAAGACAACTTGTGTTTTCCCGTACCGATCCCGCAGGTCGATGAACACCACTCCCCCCAGGTCACGACGAACATCAACCCACCCCGTCAGCGTGACGGTCTGGCCGATCTGCTCTTTTCGTAGTTCTCCGCACGTATGGGTGCGCTTCTTATAGCTGCTCACGGTTCAACTTTCTTTGTCAAAAGGTTCGTGCCTTCCCGGAAGCCGGCGGCTCGACTGAGCGACTCGACCGAGCTCGCCGAGGTCTCGCCGAACTCGTGGGGTTCCTGCAAAAACAGCAATGCGAGAAGTCGTGCGACATCCGACATTCCCGCATTGTACCGTACACATCGTCAATTCAGGTGCTTGGTGATCTTCTCAACCAACATTTTCTTGGGAACTGCGCCGACGAGCTGGTCGACGACCTTGCCTTGTTTGAAGATCAGCAACGTCGGTATGCTGCGGATGCCGAACTGCATCGAAACCTGCTGGTTCGAATCGACGTCCAGCTTCCCTACCTTCAGTTTGCCGGTATATTCCTTTGCGAGCTCCTCAACCAGCGGTGCAATCATCTTGCAGGGTCCGCACCACTCGGCCCAGAAATCGACCAGGACCGGCGTGGCCGAGTTCAATACCTCGCTTTGAAAATTTGAATCCGTTACCTCGACTGGTTTCATCCATTGTTCCTTTCACGGGTTATCCTTGCAGCCGGACCGCGGAGGGCCCGAGCAATTGTTTCACTGAACTCAAAAATTGCGTGCTCGGTTCCACGGGCAAACGTCGAGTCCAATATACAGAATTCTTCGATAATCCGCCACCCACCACATTGAAGTAGCACGGGCACTTGCCACGGTGGCGTTCCATAATCTTGCGCAGCTCCAGCACCGTCCCTTCGTCGACCTGGTCCACATTCACGGTCACCGAAATGCTCTTGGTATATTTCTCCCGAACCTTCTCCATGGGGATGACCTCATTGACCAGGATCTTTAACGCATCACCGCTGGTCTCTCCCTTCCCGGACACCATGACCATCGCATCGGGTGAGAGGAATTGGGCATACTTCTGGAATGGATCTGAGAAGACGATGCAATCCGCTTTCCCCGTGAAATCCTCGAGCGTCACAAACGCCATGGTGTTCCCCCGCTTGTCGATCTTTCTCTTGACACCGGCAACAATGCCGCACACGCGCACGGTGGCATTGGGCCTGACGTTTGAGGGATCACCGAGCGTGGTCGAACTGAAGGCTTCAATCTCTTCCCGGTATTTGTCCAGCGGGTGGCCCGAGAGATAGAATCCCAGGGCGGACTTCTCCCGTGTTAACACTTCAGTGCCGGTCCAGGGAGCTACAGCCGGAAGCGCGGGGCGCATCTGGATGCTTGCGACGCTCGTCTCAAAGAGGTTCGATTGCCCCCTACCGGCGTGCTGTTGATGGTCCTGTCCGTGCATGATCGCCTTATCGACAGAATCGAACAATTGTGCCCGATTTTCATGCAGCGAGTCAAACGCACCCGCCTGGATCAGGCCCTCAATGGTGCGCTTGTTGACAAGCCGCAGATCGACTCTCGCAGAGAAGTCAAAGATGTCGGCAAATTTCCCCTTCTCGATTCTCGTTTTGACGATCGTTTCCACCGCGCTCGTGCCGACGTTCTTGATGGCGCTCAGCGCAAACCGGATCCCCCTGGGAGTGACGACAAACGTCACATCGCTTTCGTTTACATCCGGCGGGAGTACGTCGATGCCGTGTTTTCGACAATCGTCGATCAGGATGACGATCTTGTCCGTATCGGCCATTTCGCTCGAGAGCGTCGCAGCCATATACTCGGCCGGATAGTGGGCTTTGAGGTAGGCTGTCTGATAGGCAAGGACGGAGTAGGCAACGCTGTGGGACTTATTGAATCCGTAGGATGCAAACTTTTCGATTAAATCGAAAATATCACCTGCAATTTTCTTTTCGACCTCGTTCTTCGTGGCCCCGTCGATGAACTCTTTTTTCTGCTTCGCCATCAGGAGTTTGTCCTTCTTCCCCATGGCGCGGCGGAGGAGGTCGGCTTGTGCAAGGCTGAGCCCGGCAATCTCGCTCGCGATCCTGATCACCTGTTCCTGGTACACGATGACGCCGTACGTCTCTTTCAAAATCGATTCGAGCTTCGGATGGATATACTCGCTCTTCTTCTTCCCATGCTTGCGGTCGATGAAGTCCGGTATGTTTTCCATCGGGCCGGGGCGGTAGAGCGCGTTCATCGCGACGAGGTCGTGAATGGACGTCGGCTTGAGCTTCCGCAGATAGTCGGTCATGCCCGAGCTTTCAAACTGGAACAACGCCACCGTTTGACCCTTTGTAAAAAGTTCCAGCGTCTTCTCATCCTCCATCGGAATGCGATCGAGGTCGATCGACACTCCGTGCCTCTCGAAGATCATGCGGAGGGCGTTATCGATCACGGTGAGCGTACGCAGTCCGAGGAAGTCCATCTTGAGCAACCCTGCTTCCTCAAGATCCTTCATGTTGTACTGCGTCATGAGATCGGTCTGAGGCGTCTTGAACATGGGGACGTAGTCGCTGATATCTCCGGGAGCGATCACGATGCCGGCCGCGTGCGTGGAGGCATTGCGGTTCATCCCTTCCAGGACCAGGGCGGTCTCGATCATCACCCTTACTTTCTCATCGCCGCTTTCCTTGATGGATTTGAGCTCGGGAATAGTCTTGAGCGCTTCTTCAAGCGGAGTGACCTTGCCGAGGACGACGGGGATCTGCTTCGTCAGGGGATCGATGGTGCTGAGCGGGATCCCGAGCACACGCCCGACATCCTTCAAGACCGCGCGGGTGGAGAGTGTGCCGAAGGTGATAATCTGAGCGACGGAGTTTTCGCCATATTTCTGCTTGACATATTGGATGACAAGATCCCGCTTGTCGTCAGCAAAGTCCACGTCGATATCAGGCATGCTGACACGGTCTGGATTGAGAAACCGTTCAAACAGCAGGCCATACTGAAGGGGATCGACGTCTGTAATTCCCAGGGCATACGATACAAGGCTCCCCGCCGCGCTCCCGCGTCCCGGACCTACGCGCACCCCCATCTTCTTGGCGGCATTGATGAAGTCCTGGACGATCAAAAAATACCCCGCGTAACCCATCCGTTTAATGACAGCCAGCTCATGCTCAAGCCGGTCGTCAATTTCCGGTGTCAAAGCGGTGTACCGACGACTGAGCCCTTCACGTGAAAGTTTGTCAAGGTATGCTTCAAGGGTTACGACCCCGGCATCGGAGGGGATCGGGAAGTTCGGCATGTGGTTCGTTTTGAGGTCGAGCTCGAGATGGCATTTTTCCGCAATCTCCAGGGTCGAGCTCACCGCGTCCGGATGTTCCCTGAACAAGCGGACCATCTCTGAGGCCGATTTGAAATAGAGCTGATCCGTATGGTACCGAAGGGTCTTATAATCGGGGATATTGGTGCTGCTCGCATCCGGAATGCAGAGCATAATGTTATGGGCGATGGCGTGATCGGCCTTGATGTAGTGGCAGTCGTTCGTTGCCACGAGCTTCAGCCCGAGCTCTCGTGCGAGGCGCGGCGCGTTGGCAAGGATCGGTTTTTCCACCTCCATGCCATGGTTCTGAATTTCGATGTAAAAATCATCACCAAAGATGTCTTTGTACACTCCAGCGGCTGCACGAGCTTCTTCATAGTTCCCATTGACCAGGTGAGCCCCCACGACGCCACCGGGACACGCTGAGGTGGCAATGATTCCCTCGCGATACTGGTGCAGCAATTCGGCATCGATACGCGGTTTATAATAGAACCCCTCGGTATGCCCCAGGGTGCAGAGCTTGATCAGGTTCCTGTATCCGACCTCGTTCTTTGCGAGAAGGAGGATATGGTGGTAGATTCCTCTCCCCTGTCCCTGACTCGATTTTTCCGATTGAAGCGTCTTGTCGAACCGGCTTCCCTTCGTGACGATATACGCTTCACATCCAATGATCGGCTTGATGCCGGCCTTCTTCGCTTTCTTATAGAACTCCAGGGCACCAAACATCACGCCATGGTCGGAGAGCGCCACCGCGGGCATCTTGTTCTCAACGGCAGCCTGGACAATCCCTTCGATGGTCGCAGCACCGTCCAAAAGGCTGTAATGAGAATGATTGTGAAGGTGGATAAACTCTGGCATAGCGAACTTACGGATTACGGGTGGAGAAATTCGGGGGACATTATGGAATTCACTGCAGGGTACGGATTCGTAGCCCGGGAATCAACCTGGTGGAGACTCCATGAAAATCCTATTCACGCAACAGCCCTTCCACTGTTGCCACCAACTCTTCCTTTGCAATCATCATCCTCTCGCCGGACTTTCGGCGCTTGATTTCAAACTGACCATTCTTCAATCCTTTTTCTCCGACGATCACCTGGAATGGCATGCCGAGCAGATCCGCATCCTTGAACTTGAAGCCGGGAGAAACGCTGGCCCGGTCATCGAATAAAGCCTCGATGCCCGCCCCCGTCAGGGAATTGTACACCTGGTTCGCGGCCAGAACAACCTCCTTGCTGTTCATATTCACGGCGATCACATGAACAGAATACGGGGCCAGGGCCTTATCCCAGACGATACCGTTGGCATCATGTCCCTGCTCGATCGCACATGCAACAATGCGTTCAATGCCGATGCCGTAGCTTCCCATAATGACCGGCTTGGCGGTCCCTCCTTCATCAAGGAAGGACACATTCAGCGCTTCGGAGTACTTCGTACCCAGCTTAAAGATGTGCCCGAGCTCAATTGCGTTGGACACCTTCAGCACCGAGCCGCATTTCGTACATGCCTCGCCTGCCACGACGGTTCGAAGGTCGTAATACCCCTCCAATGTCACGTCACGCTCCATATCGATGTTCGTCAAGTGATAATCATTTCGGTTCGCTCCGCTGATCAAGCCGTTGGCTCCTTCGAGCCTCTTATCGGCGATAATCCGGAATCCCTGCAAATGTACCGGACCGATGGAGCCGCCATCCGCACCGGTGAGGCCTTTCAGGTCTTCTGCATTCATCGGCGAAGCCTCGCCCCCGCCCAGAGCGGAGAGGAGCTTTGATTCGTTCAATTGATCGTTCCCGACCATCATGATGAGAACGGGCGATCCGTTGTGGCGGTAGACCACCGATTTTGCAAGACGTTCGTGCGGGACCTTCAAGAACTCGGCAAGCTGATCGATCGTGCGGACATTCGGGGTATGGACTTCAACGACAGGTCCGTTTTCTTCTCTCCGGGGCGCTTTCGGAAGAGCCGACGCGGCAATTTCGAGATTGGCGGCATAACCGCATTGATCACACAGGGCGACGGTATCTTCCCCAAACGACGATTCGACCATGAATTCCTGGGATCCTATCCCTCCCATCGCTCCACTGGATGCACCGACGACGAAGAACTTGATCCCACACCGTGTGAAGGAATTCCTGTACGCTTCCGCATGCAGGTCGTAGCTTTTATCCAATCCCTCCCATGATGCGTCCAGACTGTAGGAATCTTTCATGATAAACTGGCGCCCACGGAGCACACCTGAGCGTGGACGGGGCTCGTTCCGGAATTTTGTCTGGATCTGATACCAGATCTGCGGCAGGTCTTTGTATGACTGGATGTGAAGGGAAGCAATCCACGCGATGACCTCTTCGTGCGTCGGGGCCAGTACAAGGTCTCGTTCCTTGATGCTCAGGATAAAATTCGGTATTTCCCGCCGGCCTGTCTGAATCCAGAGGGACTCAGGGTTTAAAGCGGGCAGGTGAAATTCCTGTCCCCCGATTGCATTCATTTCCTGGCGAACGATCTCCATAGCCTTCAGCATGGCTTTGTAACCGAGCGGAAGGTAGACATAGACACCCGCCGTCAATTGGCGCATCAGCCCTGCGCGGAGCATGAGCTGGTGGCTCGGAATGGTCGCATCAGCCGGGATTTCTTTTTGAGTCGGGATGAAGCCTTTTGAGAAACGCATGAAGGTTCGTCACTAAGGAAAATACATTGATGGGAATCGTTGAACAAGAACAACGAGATGAATTTACGAAACAGTGAGGGTCAAAACAAGGCGTTGGTGGGAATTCAATCCATGGGATTGTTGTTTTCAAGGAACCAAAGTACGCACATCCTTCGGTCATTGTGAGGATCCCGCATTCTTTGTGCGGGAGAAACCAGCAGTGCCC
>JBBEBV010000418.1:1521-9818 GCA_040882165.1 Bacteroidota bacterium | reverse complement strand
ATCTCCTTTTCACTTTGTCGATCAACTTCTACCCACTCGATTGGGAGAAGACCCAGGATTCAAATCCTCACACTTTTTGAGCGCCGCGGCTTTGCTTCCTTCAACGGAGACCGGTGCTTCTCCGTAGAGAGTGGTTTAAGATAAAGAAGAAGTGAAATTGGCGAGTAATGTAGCACTATTTTTTGGAAAATCAATTTGCCGGTTTACCATGGGTTCGTCACAAAGTAATACAGGAAGACCGATCCCATCCACCAATACACACCCTGCATAGCGACCGGATGGTGCTTCTTGCCGTAATTCCATCCCCGTGCCAGAAGGATCATGGAAATGACAACCGCCGTCGTGACTGACAGGGATGGCAGGAGGCTCAGATTCAATCCCCACCATGCAGTCGCATTCTGGTTGGGATTCAATACCCACCCGTACAGCACGATCAAATGGGCGATGTACACGAAGAACGACTCAATGCCGAAAACGGTCAGCCACTCCGGCATCCAGACATCAGGGGGCCGGCGACGGGAAACGGCGTATTCAAAATACCATAGCCCGCTCAGCATCAGGAACAGGACCCCCAGACGAATCCAGAAGAAATTCGGACTTGTAAACCAGAAGTCGTACACCGGATACATCTGTACAGGAATGCGGTCCAAGAGCAGGCCGGTAAGAATCATGACAACGCCGGTGATACCGAGGTTATTGATGAAACCCTGTTCCTTCCCTTCCGGTCTCTCGCGCAGGAACAGCCAGGCGACCAGCGTTCCTGCAAGCAAGAAACCGGCATTGGGGAACAGCGGGAAAAACGACCCATTCAGGCCGTTAACAGCCTGCGAAAAAGCGAGGGGAACATCGGCTGTTCGTACCGGGTCCCAGAACCAAGGGGTGGCATAGGCGACCGCGAAGAGCAATACCATGACCGCGCTCACAAAGATCCGTTCGGATCGCACGGTGACGAGGAGAAGACGGAGGACGATCAGCGTCAGGCCGATGCACTGCAGCGCGTCGAAAGCGAGAAACGCATTCCATTCCTGCGGCGAGAATCCCGCGAGGGATTTACGGAGAGAAAAATAGGGGAGATGGAGGAGATAGCCGATGATGAAAATCAGGACGGCGCGCCAGAGTCGACGAAAGAAGTGGGAAGAGAATGTCAGGGCCTGTTCCCACCGTCGTCGCGTTGCTATGGCAAAAGCAAACCCGGCCCCAAACAGGAAGCCGGGTCCGACAATGCCGTGAACAAGCTCATGAAAAAGGAACCAGGGTTGCCGCTGCACCTCTGAGACAAGCAGGGCCCGCATCGCATGTCCTTCGACCATGAAGAAGACAATCAATCCGCGGTAAAGATCGAGGAACCAGTATCGCTGGGGTTCCCTCACACGGCTCCCATCACGGCGTTGATCGCAACGACACTGACGATATCTTCAACGCTGCACCCACGGGAAAGATCGAACGCCGGCTGCTTCAACCCCTGCACAACGGGGCCGATTGCCTCCGCTCCCCCCATCCGCTGGGCGAGCTTATAGCCGATGTTCCCGGCATTCAGATCGGGGAACACGAGCACGTTCGCACGGCCCCCCACCGGTGAGCCTGGAGCCTTCCGGTCTGCCACCGCGGGAACAATGGCGGCATCGAGCTGCAGCTCGCCATCCAGTGCAAGGCTGGGATTTTTCTTCTTTGCGAACGCGGTCGCCTTTTGTACTTTTTCGACCAGCGGATGGTCCGCACTTCCCTTCGTCGAAAACGATAACATGGCCACGCGCGCTTCCTCACCGGTCAGTTTTTGATGGTTGGCCGCCGCGGCAAGAGCGATATCCGCAAGCTGTTCCGCGGTCGGGTCCGGCACCACCGCACAGTCGGCAAACGTGTAGGTCGTGTACGGGAACACCATCAGGAAGAAGCTGGATACCACGTTGATCCCTTCTGCCATTCCAATGATCTGAATGCCCGCCCGCAAAACGTCCCCGGTCGTGGAGAGCGAACCGGCAACGCTTCCATGCGCCATTCCTTCCCGCACCATCATCGCGCCAAAAAACAGGGGCCGCTTCATCGTCTGCTGAGCCTGTTCAAACTGCATCCCTTTCGCCTTCCGCAGATTGAAATAGAGGTGCGCAAAGTCGCTTAGCTTCTCCGACCGCTCCGGATCGACGATACGAATTTTCTCCAGGCCTACTCCCAGCTTCGCCGCTTTCGTTCGTATCTCCGCTTCATCCCCCACCAGCGATATGGTCGCGATTCCTTCATCGACAATGATGCGGGCGGCCTGAATCGCACGTTCATCGGTGGCGTCCGGAAGGACAATGTGCCTCTTGAGTTCTTGAGCTTTCGATTTGATGCTCGTAAGAAGATTCGATGTCGTCATGGTAGGTCGCTTTCAATGGAATGAACTTCTCTGTTGGATCGCATCGCTCCGCCGGGGTGTCCGGTCCCGGCGATTGAGGACGATAGTCCCCGCACCGATTCCCGCTTCTCTGGATTTGTGCAGGCAAAATATAGCACCCCTTCCCGCGGCAATCAATGAAATTCCCATCATGAACCAAACTGACTATTTGTCAATACTGGTAACAACATAGAGACGATTCTTTAAAATTCATTAAGATATTAAAACATATTAATGACCGCAGGGTGTTTGACAGTCTGTCATTCTTTGACTATATTTTCATCCCAATTCTGATTCTCTCCAGGGAATGATGAGCCAACGACAGGTCTATGTTGAAACCTATGGCTGCCAGATGAACGTGGCAGACAGCGAGGTTGTGCTGAGCATCCTGACGAGTGCCGGTTACAAGCAGACCGACTCGCTGGCCTCGGCCGATGTCGTGTTCGTCAATACGTGCGCCGTGCGCGATAACGCCGAGGTCCGGATCTATGGCCGGTTGGGCGACTTCAAGCATTACAAGAAAGAGAACCCAGGGATGGTCATCGGCGTCCTCGGGTGCATGGCGGAGCGTTTGCGGAAGGATTTGATGCAATCGGAGAGTTACGTCGACCTGGTAGTCGGGCCCGATGAATACCGGAGACTTCCGGAGTTGATCGAGGGGGCGATCGAGGGGGAAAAAGGGATTGCGGTAAAGCTCTCCCGCGTCGAGAATTACGACGACATTATCCCGCTCAGGACGGACGGCATCAGCGCATGGGTTTCTGTGATGCGGGGGTGTGACAAGTTCTGCACCTTCTGCGTCGTCCCGTTCACACGGGGAAGGGAACGGAGCCGGTCGCTGCAAGGCGTCGTCCGGGAAGTCGAGCACCTCTCGCACCATGGATTCAAGGAGTTGACGTTACTGGGACAGAACGTGAACTCCTACCACGACGGGACCCATGACTTTGCGGACCTGATGGCGGCGGTTGCCCGCGTCGACCGGACCATGCGGGTACGGTTCACCACCTCGCATCCGCAAGACATGTCCGACAAACTCATCCGGACGATCGCGGAGAACGATAACGTTTGTAAGTTCATCCATCTGCCCGTCCAATCCGGTTCCGACCGGATTCTGCGGCTGATGAACAGGACGTACGACCGGAACCATTATATGGGGCTCGTTCACAAGATCAAGGCCATGCTCCCGGAAGCCAGCCTTTCGACCGACTTCATCGCCGGCTTCCCGACCGAAACGCCGGAAGACCAGAAGATGACGATGGACATCATCCGTGAGGTGGAATACGACGGGGCTTTCACCTTCAAGTACTCCCCGCGGGAGAACACGAAGGCCTGGCATATGGGGGATGATGTGCCCGAGGAGCTCAAGCTGGAGCGCTTAAATGAAATTATCGGGTTGCAACGGGAGATCTCCTACGCGAAAAACCGGGGGGAGATGGGCAGAACCGTCGAGGTGTTGGTGGAGGGGGAGAGTAAAAAGTCACCAAACGATTACTGCGGCCGGACAGATACGAACAAGACGGTGGTATTTCCCCGAGGGGACGCCCGTGTGGGGGATTACTTGAAGGTCGAAATTGTGCGGGCGAACTCTGCGACACTCTTCGGGAACACGGTTTCAAGCTTCAGCAGTGCGCCGCAGGAATCCCTTCCGCTCACAATCGGTGAATAGATTTCCCAGACCTCACAGGAGGAACGTGATGACGACAATCAAACAAACATCAGGCGTGCTGCTTCTACTCGCGTTCGCGCTCGTTGGTACCTTCGCTCAGACACCGGGGGGACAGCCGGACATCCAGCGCCGGCTCGAGCTGATCGACCGCGGGCAGGCGGAAGCGGTGAAAGCCGAGCTTCCTACTTTGATGACCAATTTTCAGAACCATCCCGGAGTCCTGTATTTGCAGGCCGTACTGATTTCTGACGGGTCGGAAGCGATCAAGACGTACCAGAGCATCGTGGACAACTTCCCCACCAGTGAATGGGCCGACGATGCCCTGTTCAAACTCTATCAATATTACTATTCCATCGGCCTGTATAAGACGGCGGATCAGAAGATCGAGCAACTCAAGAAGGATTACCCTTTTTCGACCTATGCATCCGACCAGGCGCTCGCAGAAGAGCCCAAAGCGATGGCCCCCGAGACCCCCGCGATGGTGGCGCAACCGGCCAAGGTGGAGAAATTCACAACGATCTACACCGTCCAGGCCGGAACGTTCTCCGTCTTACAGAACGCCGAGGAGCTGAAATCCCGCTTCGAGCGTGACGGGTACCCAACGACCATCTTCACGCTGGTCAACAACGGCAGAAAGTTCCACAAGGTCTGGGTGGGCGAGTTTCAAAAACAAGATGAGGCAAAGCGGTTCAGCGGCGACATCAAGAAGAAGTACAATTTGGATTCCATCGTCGTCACACGGTAAGGGCGGATCGGGAGAACATGGATCGGGAGACGTTTCAGCGCGAGCAAGGGATTATCGGCGGGTCCCTGGAAATCCAGGAGATCGTCGATGTCGTGCGCCAGGTCGCCCCGACCGACATCACGGTGCTGATCATCGGGGAGAGCGGCGTCGGTAAAGAGGTGATCGCGCACGCCATTCACACGGCAAGCAAGCGGTCGAAGAAGAATCTGGTGACCGTCAACTGCGGAGCCATCCCGGAAGGACTCATCGAGAGCGAGTTGTTCGGCCATGAGAAGGGGTCGTTTACGAGCGCCGTGGAGACCCGCAAGGGGTACTTCGAGATCGCTGACGGGGGCACGATCCTTCTCGATGAGATCGGTGAGATGCCTCTTGCCACACAGGTGAAGCTGCTGCGCGTGCTGGAGAACGGGGAGTTTGCCCGGGTCGGTTCCTCCTCCCCGCGAACCTCGGATGTCCGCGTTCTGGCCGCAACAAACAAGGACCTCCAGTATGAGGTGCAGCAGAAGCGGTTCCGTCCCGACTTGTACTTCAGGCTCCGTTCCGTGAATATCACCGTCCCTCCCCTCCGGAGCCGGAAAGAGGATATCCCGTTGCTGCTGGAGCATTTCGTCAGGGAGTTCACGGCGAAGAACGGCATGAAGTTCGAGGGATTCACGAACGATGCAACCGACCTGATCATGAGCTACCACTGGCCGGGGAACGTGCGGGAATTGAAGAACGTGATCGAAAGCATGCTCGTCCTGGAGAACGGCCGGCGGATGGATGCGGAGACCGTCCGAAAGTACCTCAAAGAGTATCATGTGCCGGTGATGGAGCGCAATCTTCCTGTCGTGATGAACAAGACTGTGGAACAAGCAGAGCGGGAGCTCATCTACCGTGCGCTTGTCGATCTCAAGGGATCCATCATCGAGCTGCGCGAGCTGATGCTCCAACAAGGCAATTCCGTCCCGTCCGAGACCGACGCTCTTCAAATCGACCAGACGAATGGGAACGGAGCCCTGTCGTTGAGTGAGATGGAACGACGGATGATCGTGAACGCCCTGGAACGGTACAAAGGAAACCGCCGTCTGGCGGCAAGGGATCTGAACATCAGCGAACGGACGTTGTACCGGAAGATCAAGGAATTTGGCCTCCACGAATAATAGGATAATGAGCTCCTCAAGTCTTGAACGGATGCATCAAAACAGTCGAACTCTTTGGACGGCCTCCTTCACCAACAGAGTTTGGGATATCGCTCGCGGAACAGCATTTGTACGTGCGCTGGTCTGTCTCCTGCTCGTGATGCTTTCCGGGTGTGCCGGGTGCCCGTACTCCTTTACCGGGGCATCGGTCCCGCCCCACCTGAAGACCATCGCCGTCCCGATTGCCGAGGACCAGAGCGGCTATGGCGACCCGACCTTGCGGGATCTGTTTTCGAGCCAGTTGGCGCAGCGGTTTATCAACGACAATACGCTTCAAACGACGGACCGTGCATCCGCCGACGCCCTTCTCGAAGGGGTGATCCTCGGCGTGAACGACGCACCGATTGTGGTTCAGGGAGGGGAACTGGTGGCACGCCGTCGGATTACCGTCTCCGTCCGGATGCGGTTCCAGGACTTGAAGCTCCGCAAACAGATGTGGGAAAAAGAATTCAGCAATTGGGGCGATTACGCTTCCGGTGGAAGCCTGACCCAGCGGAACGACGGAATTGCAGAAGCAGTGCGAAAATTAACCGAAGATATTCTCAACGAAACAGTAGCCGGATGGTAAACCAACCCCTATGACACTCGCAGTATTCTTCCGACAAGAATTGCTCAACAACCCGTACCTCACGGACATCGTGCTGTACCTTTATTTCTTCTCACTCCTGATTCTTTTCGCCTTCGGCGCTCATGGATTCGTCATGGTCTATCACTACCTGAAGAACCGCCGACCGGAGGAGCCGCTCACGATGTCCGGCGAACTCCCGGTGGTCACCGTCCAGCTCCCGGTCTTCAACGAGTATTATGTCGTGGAACGCCTCATCCAGTCCGTGTGCGCCATCGAATATCCGAAGGAGAAGCTGGAGGTGCAGGTGCTCGACGATTCAACCGACGAGACCGTCGATATCGTCGCGGCGCTTGTGCGCGAACACAGCCTGCTCGGCTACGACATCAAACACATCCGCCGCCCGAACCGATCGGGGTACAAGGCCGGAGCCTTGAAGGCCGGGCTGGAGACCGCGCGCGGCGAGTTCATCGCCATCTTCGACGCAGATTTTGTTCCGAACACGGATTTCCTCCTGCGGACGCTCCCCCACTTCGCCAACGCGAGGATCGGTCTTGTCCAGACACGCTGGGAGCACCTGAACAGCGAATACTCGCTCCTCACACGCACACAGGCCATGGCGTTGGACGGACATTTTGTGATGGAACAGGACGTCCGGAACAAGGTGGGATACTTCATCAACTTTAACGGCACCGGCGGCATCTGGCGCAAGGAAGCGATCCTCGATGCGGGCAACTGGCAATCCGATACACTGACAGAGGACCTCGACCTCAGCTACCGCGCACAGTTGAAGGGATGGAAGTTTAAATACCTCAACGACGTGACCTCCCCGGCGGAGCTTCCGTCCGAGGTCGGTGCTCTCAAATCACAGCAGTTCCGCTGGACCAAGGGGGCCATCGAGACCGCGCGCAAGATGCTCCCCGAAGTCTGGAAAGCAAAGATCCCCCTGCGCGTCAAGATCCATTCGACGTTTCACCTGACCAACAATATCGTCTTTCCGTTTATCCTGCTGGCCGGTCTGTTAAATGTCCCGCTGATGTTCATCAAGCACCGCGGGGGGCACGAGGCATATTTCGCGATGATGTCGATCTTCGTCGTGGCCTTCATCGGATCGTTCCTGTTCTATCTTCTCTCACAAAAGGCGGTGTACCCGGATTGGCGCCGGAGACTGCTTCTCTTCCCCCTCTTCATGGCCGGCAGCATGGGGTTCGCCGTCAACAACTCCCGGGCGGTCTTCGAGGGGTTGCTCAGGAAAAAGAGCGAATTTATCCGGACCCCAAAATATCGGATCCAGGGGAAAAACGATTCGTGGCGGGAAAAAAAATACGCCCCGCTGAAACTTCACTGGGTTGTTCTGGTTGAAATTCTTCTGGCGGTCTATTGCTTCTTCGGGGTAATTTCTTCATTATACTACCTCGAAATTGCAGCAGTGCCGTTCCAGTTGCTCTACTTCCTCGGGTTTGCGTTCGTCTCGGCACTCTCCATCAGGCAAGCCCTCGAGGCACGGAAACTCCGACAACACCAGCAGGCATAATGGCCGACCTTCCTGAGGAACACGTCACCGCGCTCGAGCAGCGTCTCGCGGCCCATCCCACCTCCCCCCTTTTCGCCCGGCTGGCCGGATACTATCTCCAGATGGGACGCGCGGAGGATGCCTTGCGCGTCTGCGACAACGGACTGGAACATCATCCTTCGTACTCCACCGCACACCTGATCAAAGCAAAAGCCCTGCTGGCGCTCCACATGCCCTCCGAGGCAAAGCGCGAGTT
>JBBEBV010000418.1:0-1421 GCA_040882165.1 Bacteroidota bacterium | reverse complement strand
GAAGATGCATTCGGCGAAACCCCCGCCGTTGCCAACAAACCTGAAGCGACTGAACCGGCTGCTCCCTCAACAGATTATTTTGACGCCTTCAGTCAGCTTCAACAAGTCTCCCAGGAGAATGAAACCGCTTCTCCGGACACGGAAGCGACAGACGAAAATCCCTTCGCAGCATTTGGAGCGGGGGCGGATGATGAGGGCCAGGCTGCGTCAACCGTGACGGGTGAAGGTGAATCGTTCGAAGAATTTTCTGCTCGCACCAGGATGGAGCTGTTCGGAACGGAGAACACGATGACGCTGGATGAGTATCTCGGCGCGACGCCTGACAGTCCGGCACCCCCCGCCATGGACCAGATCGGGGAGTTGGCTGAGAAACTCAAGACGCCGAAGAAAATTACTCCGGTAATCAATTTTTCCGAGAAGGAAACACGCAAAGCCTCCGAAGCGGGGACGGACGCCGGGTCGGGTTTCGTCACGCCGACGCTTGCCGAGATTTATGCGAAGCAGGGGTGGTACGACGATGCCATCAAGGCATACAAAACTCTTGCCGCGAATAAACCTGCGGAAAGAGAATCATACGAACGGCGCATTGCCGAGTTGGAAGAGTTGAAGGGCAAGCAGTAAGAAACAAAATATCCACGAAGGTCACGAAGAGCCGGAGGCCGCCAGCGGCCTGCCAACGAGAGATTGCGCCAGCAATCTCCTATTTGGATCTGCGCTCTCAATACCAGGGATGCGTTAGCATCCTATTTATTGGACCTGCGCTTGCTCAAGGGGTGGTTTTTCGTGTTATATCCAGCCGTCGGCTCTGCTCGATGGTGGCAGTTTGAAGAAATAAAAAACCCCGGCCGATCGGTCGGGGTTTTTTCTTGAAAATACATCATTACGAACATCGGGGAAAGAGGGACTCACCCAACCCGCCTGCTGCCGCAGGCATGCGGGCGGGGAATCTTCACTAATCACTTCAATGTGTTCACGTACTTCGTCAGGCTGGATTTCTGGTTTGCGGCCTTGTTCTTATGGATGATCCCTTTGGCCGAGAGCTTATCGAGCGTCTTGACAGCGATTTTCAGAGCGGCGGCGCCTTTATCCTTCTCTTTCGAGGAACGAACCTTTTTGATTACGGACTTCATCTTTGAGATATCCGCCTTATTGCGAGCATGGCGACGGGCGCTCTGCCGGACCCGCTTTTCTGCTGATTTATGCTGTGGCATCTACTACTCCTTATCTTTTCCGTGTTCGTTGAAAAGCCTTTTCATTGCCACAAAGGCACCAAGACACTAAGGGGTCCAACAAACACCAAGAAAACACCTCAAATTCGATGTTATTCTTTGTGCCTTCGCGGCCGATCTTGTTTTTGACCCGCTAAGATAGCTCAAAAAACCCGAAAATCCAAAACTTTTTTCCCTCTCATCATGAACCAT
>JBBEBV010000417.1:0-1623 GCA_040882165.1 Bacteroidota bacterium | reverse complement strand
TCGACGATTTCTTCGATTTCTACATCGGCGGGTTCACCGGGATGCGGGGGTACCCGTTCTATGCGCTGGGGGGAAGCGAGGTGGCGACGGCCAGTCTCAACTACAGGTTCCCGATCATGACCGGCATCAACACGAGGTTCCTCCAGTTCTACTTCACGAAATTGTACGGTTCGGTGTTTGGGGATATGGGGGAGGCGTGGCGCGGGTCGGCTCCTTCCCTGAAGGATTGGAAGACCGACGCAGGGTTTGAACTCCGGCTCGAAGCCTTCTCTTTCTATCAGTATCCGACCAGAATCTTTTTCAGCGGAGCGTACGGGTTCAATCAGTTTACGAAGACCTTCAGTAACACTCCGGTGTCGTACGGGAAGGAATGGCGTTTTTATCTTGGCGTTTTGTTCGGGTTCGAGCTGAGCCAATCAAGGAGGATGTTTGAGAAAACGTTTCAATGAGTTTATAGAAAGCCATGTATTTTGCCACCAAGGCACCAAGGCACCAAGCATGCTTGAGGAGTCTTATATATTATCCTCGTGTCTTAGTGACTTTGTGGCATTATTTTTCTTTGCCAATAGTTTGCCAAGGATGCAGAGAGTTGCATTCCGGCGCCTCACGTTGGCCCTGATGGTACCGTTGGCGCTTATGGGACAGCTCAAGGAACAGCCTCGTCTGCAACCCATGCTCACGGGCAGTATCCGTAACGACCTTTTGGGAATAAGCGGGTCAACGCCGCTTCGCGGTACGGCATTGCACTTGCAGGATGTCCCGGCGGCCCGTAAATCGCCGGTTCAGGCAGCGCTCTATTCGGCGGTGTTGCCCGGTGCGGGGGAGTTCTATGCGGAGAGCTATTGGAAAGCGGGGGGTTTCCTCCTTGCGGAGGTGGCGTTGTGGGGATGGTACGCTGTAAACGATTCCAAAGGAAACGACCAGACCGTCCTGTTCCAGCAGTACGCGGACTTGCATTGGTCGGTCGTCAGTTATGTTGAGTGGATTGAACGCTATAGCGCTGAGTTAAATCCTGATGCGGGGGGGACCGGCGGTATCATCACCGGAAATTCGGGTCCGCCATGGGACCGCGTGGACTGGGCGAAGCTGAACGAGCTGGAGGAAAGGATCGGCAGAAGGAGCGGCAACGGATTCACCCACCGGTTGCCGAGGCGTCCGGATCAGCAGTACTACGAGCTCATCGGTAAATATCCGCAGTATGCCGGAGGCTGGGATGATGGTACGAACATAACGCCTTCGGATGTGACCAGCAGTAACGTCTCCGCACGGTTTCTCGAGTATTCGGCCATGCGGGGCAAAGCGAACGATTTCTTCAATGTTGCCAGCACGATGGCCTCCCTGATTGTCGTCAACCATGTGCTCAGCGCCTTCGATGCCGCGTGGAGCGCTTCGCAGTATAACAGCAGACTGCAGCTGGAATCCCACCTCATCCCCACCGTCCGACCCTTCGGGCTGATCGAGTTCGTGCCGACAACGACATTGACGTACCGCTTTTAGCCTGGCGTTCCCAAAATCAGGGCCCAAAAGATTTGCCCGCGAATCTGCACGAATCCACACAGCCGAAGGCATACAAAGCGAAGGATGCATAAGCACCCTACCGACTAGATTTCTGCTCAATCGACA
>JBBEBV010000416.1:0-1632 GCA_040882165.1 Bacteroidota bacterium | reverse complement strand
TAAGGGTGTCGGAGTGATGAAACGTAACCTCCCGCTTTGTCCTCATCCACGGTTCATCGGGAAAGGGGAGCCCGTCGAACGAAACGGCCAGTTCCCTGGATTCTATCAACGTGTCGATGCCGGCATACCGGATGCGGGCGCCGGTGAGGTATTCCGGACTTCGTACTTTCATCGTGCCCTCGTTCCGGTCCAGGTCGAACTCCTGCTCAATCCAGATTGATTGTTTCCATTCCTGAGAAACGGCCGGCCTGTTGGCAAGGAACAAGGCAAAGAGGAGGAAGGCCGCGGAAGCAACGGCGAATCCCGATCGGGCCCTGAACCTCTTCAACCAAAGCAGGCTCTCCCGCGTCTCGACCCAAAGAGCGGCAAAACCGAGGAGAAAGGGAAACGCCCAGAGGGAAAAGAACAGCACGAAGACAATGTGAAGCATGGTTCCCGCGAAGAGCCCGACTTCCGGTGAGGCGTGGAGTACTCTTGCCAGAAATTCGAATCCATCCCCAAAGAAAAAACGGAACATGAAATGAGGCGATGCAATCCAGAACAACCACCGGAGCAGCGGCTGCTTCACGAGCATCGAGAGCGAGAGGAAGAACAATCCCATGGCAGGATACAAAGCAGCCTTGACTGACAGAAGAGAGAGTGGGAGAAGGAAAAGGACGAGCCAGACCACCGCCCGGAGGAAATATCCGTACGGATCACGGCGCAAATTCAGCCGGGGAGCGAGATGCATGCAGAGCCAGACGCCGATGATTCCTCCGAGAATCGCAAGAATGAAATAACCGTCGAGATCGGCGTACCACGGGTACCGGACCCCGCCGATCAAACCGACGACGTTCTCGGAAAGCCAGACACAGACCTGAAGGACCAGCATGAGCAGGAAGAGTTTGAGACCGGGGATGATCGGCCTTGCACCGGGTTCATACCGTATTCGTCGTCGCCGGACCTGAAGAAGAGCGACCACGGTAAGGAGAAGAGTCGCTCCGATAGCCACCTTCAGGAACCAGAGGGGAAAAAAGAAAAGCCAGGAACCGAGCTGGACCAGGTAATACTCCCCTTGCGTTTCGTCGGGCACGCCTTCGTCATATCGTTCGACCAGGGCATGGATCAAATCGCCGGAGCGTTTCAATCCTTCGATCCTGAAGTTTTCGAAGTTGTCCTGCGGCGTATGGATCGGATCCCGAAAATCCGTTGTGAAATCGATGGCGGGGATGTCCTTTTCAAGAAACGGCATATGGTCGGACCCGATACCCCCTCCGGGCATGATGCTCATCAAAGCGAAGAAATGGGTGGGGAAGTAGAGTCCTGAGTGGCCCAACCGTTCAAGCTCTTCGTAGGATGCACGCACGAGCCATTCCGGAGAGCTCCGGGGACCGGCCTCGATGGTCGGGACCAGCCAATCGACACCGTTCGCCATGTCAACCTGCAACATCAAGGCGACATTTTTCATTTGCGCGAAGTTTTCCACAAAATATCTCGATCCAACCAAACCCTTCTCTTCTCCTCCAAAGAGAGCGAAGACGAGCGTAGATTCATTCTTTCGCTGGGAAAGAGTGCGGGCAAGCTCGATCATGACGGCTGTCCCGGAGCCGTCATCGTTTGCCCCCGGCACCTCAGGAGCATCGGAGTCAATAT
>JBBEBV010000415.1:0-1638 GCA_040882165.1 Bacteroidota bacterium | reverse complement strand
CTCGTTTCTGATACCACGGTGATGGATACGGTGCAGTTGACGGTGAGGGTGCCGGATTTAGTGGACTTCAGTCAGATCAATACACACATCTGGAACCTTACCGGAGCCATTGCCGGAAAGCATGCAGACAACCATTGGTGTACGGAGAAAATACTCGATAGTCTTGTGGCAGCGGTGATTGATTTTTATTCTTGGTCCGGTTCTGAGGAGAATGAAGGTCGGTTTATCGTGTTGGCGATCAACGATATGACCCTTCGGTGGGGCGGAGTCTTTGATATCGATGGAACCTGGAACTTAAATGAGAAGCACTCATTTCACCGGGTAGGGTTGAGCGTTGATATCAACCGAGACCCTGGCGGCCTACGTTTGGATAATGGAACCCTTACACGAACGGGAAGAAAACTGAATCATATCATGCAGAAGCGTGGGGCAAGAAAATATCCCGAAGTGAGAATTCACTTTGGGTTTGACAACGGATTCTAAGGGAGCCAATTAAATGAAGAACAAGAAGACTTTTCTCGCATTGATGCTTCTGACAATGGCAACGGATCTTTTCGCACAAGATTATCCTTCTTTACGTGATATCGGGGTTGTGCCAGCCGTAAGTTTCGATCAATCAAACAAGATGTTTTTTTACTCCTACACCCTTACAAATGAATCATCCAATAAGGGTGATCTGTGGATTTTCGACATCGATATCTCAATTCTGCAAAACTCGTTGCTTTATGATACTACTGGCCTTCGATTCAACAGCTCATTCATCGAAGGACATTTCAGGAGGCGTTATCCAGCGTTGGATGGAAAGGTTGTACCAGTCGGTGTGCCGAGGTTACCGAGATTCTGGAGCGCACTATATGGTAATGACCTTATGGTTTCCTTAAGTGCGGATACGCTACTGCTACGACCGGGTGAGACGGTGTCTGCACTTGTAGTAATGAGCAGGGGCCTCCCGGGTATACGAAAATTTGTCGTACGACCTGATTTCAATGAAGATCTGCTCTTTCCAAATATCGAAGACACAACGAGCACCTTAACCTTTGCCCAAATGGACTCCATCCGTGAGGCGGGCAACTTCTATGGTATGACAGTTGGCCCAAGTGCACCACCAATGAGTTTTTCACCACTAGCTTGGGTCGACACCCTCATCAGCTACAAACACCGGGCCTTCGCCTTGGGCTGGATCAAGAACCAGGGCATCGTGCAAAGTTTAGATGCCAAGCTGGAGAACGCCAAAGCCCAGCTCCAACGTGGAAATAAGACATCAGCGAGGAATATTCTGCAAACGGTTATTAACGAAGTCGAAGCGTTGAACGATCAGGGTAATCAGCTTACGAGTGAGGCGTATGCCCTTCTCAAGTACAATGCGGAGTTTCTCTTATCCAAGTTGTAGATCGAATTCCATTTTAGGGGGAGGGTCCATCGATGCTAAGATCAACCGCACTTGTGGTAGTTCTGCTCACGCAATCCAACGTCTTCCCGCAAACTATCCACGCCATCCCATTTGCTTCTGCCGGGAACACGATAGAGCTTATCATCCACAACTCATCACCCAACCCCCTCCCGGCTCTCTCCATCGAGGCTTTGTCATATCCTTCGTGGCTCCGGTTTGAGCAAACCAGGCAAACGTTATCAACCCTC
>JBBEBV010000414.1:0-1655 GCA_040882165.1 Bacteroidota bacterium | reverse complement strand
TATCCGAATACCAAGTGGCTGCGAGTGTCGGATGTGCCGCAATCGGGCGAAAAGACGATCAACCAGGGGCTTGATCGTGAAAAACGGTTTGACAACGTCCCCGTTGGTCGGCATTACGGAAGAATTTCGTATGATGATACCCGGCCGAACCGCTGGGTTCCGCAAGACGATATCTACCTGCACGGGTACTGGACATGGGACTGGAGCGATTCATTTCAAAAAGTGAAGCGAATCGACACGCTCAAACGGGAAATCGAATTCGCCGAGCCGCACCACCATTACGGATACACGAAGAATCAGCGGTATTACTACCTCAATATTCTCGAAGAGCTTGATACACCCGGTGAGTGGTATCTCGATCGTTCCACCGGCATGCTCTACTTCTGGCCCCCCTCTCCCGTTGAACGAGGAACAGCGGTTGTTTCCCTGCTTGAGGAGCCGCTGATCTCCATCGAAAATGCGGAGAACCTCACCGTAAGAGATTTCGTCTTCGAATATTCGCGGGGGAAAGGAATCACGCTCACCGGCGGATCGAATGTCCAGATCGCCGGTTGCACCATAAGGCTGCTTGGAGGAGAAGCTGTCACTATTGAAGGCGGGACAGGGAATGGTGTCATGAGTTCGGACATCCATGACGTCGGACTTGCCGGCATTCGACTGGATGGCGGCGACCGGAAGAGCCTGACGCCGGGAAACAATTTTGCACTCAACAACCACATCCATCATTACAGCCGCTGGGTGCGGACCGGTTATTATGCCGTAACGCTCGACGGCGTTGCCAACCGGGTGGCCCATAACCTCATACACGATTCGCCGTTCGAGGGTATGTATCTAAGAGGAAACGAGCATGTGATTGAGTTTAATGAGATTCATCATGTAAACCTGGAGACCGGTGATGCGGGGGCGATTCATACGGGGCGTGACTGGACCTGGCGCGGCAACATCATACGCCACAATTACTTCCATCATTTGTTGAGTCCGGGATTGCATGGCGTGATGGCGGCTTATCTTGACGATTGGGGAAGCGGATTCACGATCTACGGAAACGTCTTCTACAGAGCGGGGCGCGCGGCGTTCATCGGTGGGGGGAGGGATAACCGGGTTGAGAATAATGTCTTCATTGACTGTGCTCCATCCGTCCATGTTGATGCCCGCGGGTTGAGCTGGGCCGGATACTATTTTGACGGGACGTTCACCTGGCTCTTTGACAAGATGGATGAAATGAATTTCCGCGAGCCCCCCTTCAGCGTGAAGTATCCCGAGCTGCTGAAACTGTACAACGACGAGCCGCGCCTTCCGAAGAACAACATCATCACACGCAACATATCCTTCGGCGGACGTTGGATGGATGTTTATGATTATCTCGACTTCGATTTTTCCATGGTGACGATAAAGGATAACCTGATCGCTTCACCAGATATTTTGCGTAAGAGGTCAGTAGGGGGGAAGGGATGGGATCCGTATTACCTTAATATCGATCAGCAGGAAGGGTACGACTTGCTGAGGTTTGACGATCCCGACTCAAGGGAGCTCTTCAAGGAAAATGTCTTTATGAGTGGGGATCCCGGGTTCATCGATGTGAAGAACGGGAACTTTCAACTCCGTGACGATTCGCCGGCCTACAAGCTTGGATTTAAGAAGATTCCGATGGAGAA
>JBBEBV010000413.1:0-10175 GCA_040882165.1 Bacteroidota bacterium | reverse complement strand
GCCGAAGACATAGCGAAGGCCGAACACCCACCAGGGGAGGTCTTTCAACAGTGGGATTCCTTCACGGGTTGCCGTCTCTTCGCTGATCACCAGGCCGGCGACGTACGATTCCTCTCCATCCATTAACACCAAACGCGTCTTCGCATCCGTTTTGTTGATGATCGTACTGACGGCTCCGGGCTGTACGTTGCTGCGCTCCACCCTGAAATCGAGGTCAATCAGGGGGGTCGCTCCATACATATACACTCTGGGTGTCACCTCGAGGATCGTGCCCGTGCTATAGAACCTATCGATCACGTTCCCTGAGAAGTCACGCTCCTTGACCGAGAAGTCCGCACCGATCTGTACCCTTCCCAGTACGCCGGACCGGACGGTCACCTGCGGGCGCGCAATAATTTCACCGATTTGCTCCGACTCAAAGATCCGAAGCGCGGCAGTCACGTCGACTGCAAGGCGGGGGTCGGTGGGATTGACCGTCACGCCAAAAATATTGGACGCAACACGATCCGCCCCGGTGAATTCCACCCCCAGGTTGAGGTTCCCGCCGCGGAAGATGCTGAAACTGATGCCGCTTTCATTCAACTTGCCTTTATCGATTTCCAGGAAAATGGCGGAAATCGTGATCTCGCGTGTCTTCGCCAGGATCGCTCCCGAATCGACCCGGGCCAACGACGGGGCACCCGGTATCACCGGACCACCCCCTGAGCCTATCCCGGTGACCTGTATATAATCGGGCAGTTCGTTATACCACATCCCGTTGGTCCGGAGGATGAGTTCGAGAGCGTCTCTCCAGTACATCGATTCGATATTCACACTGATAGCGGTTGTCAACGGTGAGGGATCGATGATGGGCTTCTTCAGGAACTTCTTCGCCATGTCATTCAGGAGTTCGAGCGCCTGCTTGTAGGGCACGTCGGACCGGAACGAGACAAGCTCATCCTGCCCCACGACATCTCTTCCGCGCGCGGCGCGTCGGATACGCTGCTCTTCGGGAGTCTGGGCCGGTGCCAGCCCGTAGAGAAGAAGGCAGGTGAAGGCGATGGCCAACTGCAATCGTTTAGTCATACGTTCCTCTTATCGGGTTTTTTTGGCTTGATCAAACATAATTTTCTTCTCGAGCTTCCTCAGAATCCCGCCTTCATTGAGCGTGAATTCGACCTTGCTTTCGCCGGGACTAATCCTGCTCACATACCCATTCCATACTTTATCACCCAGGTGCAACACATGGAGTTCCTCCCCTTCCATCGCAAACACTTTTCCAGGCAGAATGGCCCTCACCTCCACAACATCCGCATTGATTTCACCCAGCGGGGGATTTGAGGGCAACACGGAAAGGATAATGGGATTAAACGGATCGGACGGGGACGGGACGACCGGCAGCGACTTCGCCGCGAGCGACGTGCTCAGTTCGGGTATCCTCGTAAAGTATGCGTGCAATTCCATGGAGAAGGCGATCCACTTCCGAGTATCCGTAGCCTGTCCCAGTACCGCTTCCCTGTTTTCAAACGTGATCTGATTAACCTTATAGAGCCGATTCCCGTTCTCGAGAAAATAAATGAATTTATACAGGTTCTCGAATTCCCCCTCCCCGTCGGTCAGGTCATACATATTGTAGCCGTAGTCGCCGAGATTGCGGGCCCCTTTATATCTCATATTAAACCGGATATACCCGTTTTGCGCCGTGAACCCCGCCTCGTCGATACCGCGGCTCATATAGGCGTACGTTTGTGAGGAAATGTCGAACGGGGGAATCTCCTTGCTTCTTGAATCATACCTCCGGCGCGTGTCCACAAGGAGGTTCGTCAGATCCTCCACCTGTCGCACTGTGTTTGGAAAATCGACCAGCTCGCTATCGATCTTATCGATCTCGGTCTGGGCGGCCGAAAGTTGCTTGGGCTGATAGTACATCCAGTAAAATCCACCGCCCCCCGCGACAAGGAGGAGGAGGACAGCAAGCACGATGGTATTTCTCAGTTTAAACGACATAGCGTCTACTCGCCTTTAGCGTTTAATGGAAATCGGTGGATCGCTTTTGTCGATCTGTTCGACAATCAGATCGAAATCGTAAATAATCTTGTCCCTGATAACGGTCGTCCGGACCTCCCGCAACAACGCTTTCTCGAAAAGACTGGCCAGGCGCGAGATGCGCGTCCGATAAATCGACTTCCCGCTGATTTTCAATGCACCGACCTGCGTTGGGTCGGGCTCGATCTTATAGATCCACAGCGAGTTCAGGTCCTCGACGCTGTTGGCAAGGTAATGGAGGATGCGGCTCCAGCGATCACTTCCCGGCGCGATCGAATCATAGACCGACGCGGCTTTCGCATAGCGGTTGATGTCCTGTTGGAGGGCTGTCTGGCGCGCGCGCAGAAGTTCCAGGTCCGAAAGCTCGGCCTGTTTCCTCGTCAGGATTTCATTCGCGCGTCGTATCTCCGCGTTCCGGGTCTCGATCGATGTCGAGAAGAAAACAATGGCCCCCACGACGAGGGCGGCGGCCAACCACCCATGCCACGCAAGCTTGAATGCTTTCTGTCCTTCGGTGATCGAGATGGGACAGAGATTGACGTCAAGAAAGTTGGCATGCTTCCGGAGAAGCGCGCGCCAGGCTGTTGCGAGCGGGATGGCGTACTCGGAGACCGCCTCGCCGACGGCTCCTTCAAACATCGTCAGGTCAAGTTCCGGGGCCTGCAGGTACTCCACCGCGGCACTGGAAAACTGGGGAGCGAGCGACTCGCGTAAATTTACTTTGTGGCTTTCTCCACACAAAATAATCCTGTCTATCCGCGTGAGAGCGACGTTATCCTGCTCCAGAAGGATACGGCTGTAGATCGTATTTTCAATGTTCGACGAACCGTACCCTTCGCTGATGATCGGAGCGAAGTGGAGGTAATTCTTCCCCTGCATGAAAATCAACCGGCTGAAGTCGTTCCCCACATACGCCACCACTGAAACCTCCTCATCCTGCACATCATAGGAGGAGCGGACGAGGTTCATCAGCGCGACGTCCGCACTATCGATAATCTCGATGTTGGGGATCCTGTTCCCGATGAACTGCTTGACCTCGTTCAGGAGCTCCCACAGGTGGAGGCCATCTTCCCGGATGATGGTCAAAATCCCTCCGGCGGCCGTCGGGACAAAATCCAGCGAATCGGCCGAGGGGGGGGTCGAACGCATGGCGGAAAGCTCCCGGGCCACATGCTTCTTGAGCTTGGAGCCTTTCAATCCGAAATTACTCTCGAATTCCTGATAGGTAACCGCCGGTTCGCTGAGGGCGTACGAAAGAGTGTATTTTGAGGAGGGTAAATCGCTCAGCAGGCTGAGCAAAATCGAAGCATTGTTCTGCTGCTCTGTGCCCATTTCAGGGGCCGGTGCCGTCTCACCGAACGCATCGCCGGCCGCGGCATCGTCAAAACCGGCTCCTTCTTCGGCACCAACCGCCTCTTTTTCTTCGAATTTTTGAACAAGAGCGACAGTCTTATAATCACGGAGGGTAACTTTACTGCCTTTGACCGAGAGCTGCACAAACTTCAGCTCAAGTCCGTCGACAAACAGCCCAACCGCTGTTTTGCCTTGTCCGGGTTGATATGGCATCGCGAGCGAAGCCTTCAGTTGTGTGAGATGGATGAGAGATTAGTGCTGCACCACCGGGAAGCCGATCGCTCCCGGGAACGATCAGTTCTCCGTCGGAGAAACCTGCAACAACTGCTGCATACGGCGCTTATTATTGGCGTAGTTGATTGCATTCTCAAGGGAAATCTTTTTCTGAAGATACAGCCTCTTCAGATCCATCTCCATCGTCGTCATCCCCTGCTCAGTCCCTTCCGAAATCATTTGGTAAATTTCCCCTGTGTTGTTGTTCTTGATTGCAGCGCGAACCGAAGGAGTTCCGAGCATAATCTCCTTCGCCATCACGCGCTTGCCATCAAGGCTGGGTATCAACTTTTGGGACATGACACAGCGGAGGGTGTCAGCCAGACGATTACGGACCCGCTCCTGTTCCACCGGAGGAGTTTCGCCGATGATCCGGTCAATGCTTTCCACCGCGGATGCGGTGTGCAGCGTCGAGTACACTTTGTGACCGGAGTCCGTGATTTCGAGCGCCGTCAGGATCGTCTCGGGGTCACGCAACTCGCCGATCATAATGATATCGGGATCCTGGCGCAGCGCCTGGATGGCTCCCTCCTTGAATGAGAGCACATCCCTCCCCACTTCGCGGTGACGGATGATGCACCGATCCGACTTGTGAACATATTCGATCGGCGACGCAATGATCACCATGTGCGCATCGACCGAGTGATTGTTGGCGTCGATGATGGCGTCGAGGGTCGAGCTCTTCCCGGAGCCGGTGATTCCCGTAACCAGGCACAATCCCTCTTTCGTCCCGGCAAGGCTCAACACTTTGGTGACGTTTTGATGAAGCTCCAGAAGCTTGTACGGACGAACAGTATTGCCGATAGCCCGCATGTTGAGGGCGAGTTGGTCCAGGTCGAAGTACGCGTCTGCGCGGAAACGGCGAAAATCTCCTCCCTCAAGATACAGCATGTGGGAGAAATCGAGATTCCTGTTCTCATAGAGAAAAGAGCGCTGCCTGTCCCCGATCACGCTCTGGATTAGAAAATTCGTCTCGTCCGGCTGGAATTGGCCCAACGTCTTGTCCGGTTTCTTGGAACCAAAGATGCGATACCAGACTGATCCCTGAGATCCGTACCCACCCAAATCAATGTCCGAAGCATTAATGGTGAACATCTTGGTGAGGAACGAATTCAGGAGCGTTCGGATCTTCCCCTTATCCTGATCGTCCAGCCTGGCAATGACATCGCCAATCATCATTTGCCGCTCAAGACCAACCACCGATGATGGGAGTTGTCCTGCCATATCTTTCAGAAGCTTCCTTGCCTCCGCTAGAACTGGGGGTTCCTGCGGCGAGATCGAAGGGGGAGCAGGAGCCGCCTGTTTCGCTACCGTCGGATTTGGTGTGGGTGTTGACATGTCTTAAGATCTGAGCGTTGGATTTAGGTTTACCTTATCTACAGAATCCCTTGGAAGTCCTTGTACACCAGCAGGAACAACGCTGTGATTATAAGAAACTCCTTACCAAAATGCAACTCCCTTAAAGAAAAAAATTAACACCCTTCCGCTTCCCCTTTGTACACACAAATTAGCAGCTTTTTCCCGAATTTGGAGTATAATGACTCGCCCGAACGTTTGAAAACTGGAGACCTGGTCAAAAAGTATTGCCACCCCGCCCGACTGAACGACCCGCCCTAACGGCATGGTCGGGCAGTAGTCGTTCGGGCGGGCAAGACACAGCCGGAGGCCCTACTGATGACGCACGCGTAGCGTGCCACAATTTGGATCTATGTTTTTTTATGCTTGTCGTTTAAGCATTTAGTAGCATGCTGGCGCATCCTTCAGTTAGCACGCCTCCGGCCTTTGTGGCAAGTAATAGGTTTTCGTCCGAGTCTCTAGAATGCCAAGTGCTCTTTCGGTTTTTTTGTGCTTTCTGTGCATTTTTGCGGCAATACAAAACCAAGAGGGTTTTTGAGACCAGTTCTGCTCACTTCTCAAAAAGTCCCGATACTGTACAGGTGAGACACTTCCCGCATGAGCAAGTGAGAGAAAGACTGAATAACTCCAATGATTTTGTGGCAAAGCATTTGCTACTCTTGTGCATACAGAGAGCGGCTGAGCAAATAAAGTAACGGAATGACCATCGTGACATTGTGATAGGGCGCAAGCAGTTTTGGTGTCCCACGTCAAGGTCTGCTTGACATTCAGTGTCGATTTCTGTAGACTTGTCCAAGGCTTAGTGCGTGTTCAAAAGCCAATCATTATTAATACTCTTAAAGGCGGGACGAGAAACGTATGAACAGCGGTCAAATGATGCTCGTTGTGGGCGCTTTTACGATGTTATCCATCCTGGCGTTGTCCTTTAACCGGACGATGTTCAACTCCATGACCCTCGGTCTTGAAATGGAAGCGACCCTCAACGCCATCTCCATCGCTTCCAGCATGGTGGACGAGATCATGTCGAAGGATTTTGATGAAGAAGTGACGGGGGGGCGAAGGGCGTACGATTTCACCGACGTTACACTCCCGGCGAACCTGGGGCCGGACACCGGTGAGTCGATCAGCGGAACGGACAGTTCGTACTGGAATGGGAGTGCGTTTACTGATTTCGCCTCGAAACTGACCTTCAACGATATCGATGATTACAACGGGTATACACGGCGGGTGCGTGATCCCCGACTTGGAATATTCACCGTTCTCGATTCCGTGCACTATTGTGATGAAACAACGCCTTCAACGACGCTCGGTACCCGTACATTTTTCAAGCAGGTAACCGTCTACGTGAGTCATCCGAATCTGCCAAAAGCAAGCATGGATGATGAAGAGTCGCTCCCCCTGATCATCAGGGACCTTGCTATCTACAGAAGATTCTTTTAACCGGAGGCAGGAATGGCTTCAATGCTAGACATGGTCGGTTCGGCCATCATATTCGGGATCTTGATTCTGACGGTGGCACGCGTCCAGGAGAACCTGAATTCTACCATGTACCAAAATACCTTCAACACGCAGACGCAACAGCTGGCGATCAACATTGCCCGCCAGATGGAGTACGATTTTACCAAGATCGGCTACAGGATCCCGATGACGAACCAGAAGATCTTTCATGCCGACTCGACAAAGATCGCCTTCAAGGGGAGCCTGACGTACGGTGGAACGGTCGATTCTATCGTGTATGAACTCGGTGAGCCCGATACGACCAGCCAAAACCCCCGGGATTATCGCCTCCTCCGGACGACAAATTCCGGGGTCATCTCCCAACGCATCGGAGTCGTCGATTTCCGACTTTCTTATTTCGATACAACGAACACAGCGATGACACTTCCAATCAACACGGTGGCTGCATTTAATGCAATACGGTCGGTGAACGTCCGTGTTCGGTTCGAGAGCCTCGAACCGGTCCAGCAGGCCTTCCAGGATTCCGCGACCTACTTTGGCGTGAACTGGGAAAAACTGATCTATGCGCGAAATCTCGGCGGTCTTAATCTACGTTAAATCATAGTTATTCAGTAATCATCTATAGCCCACGAAACACGCAAATGACACGAAATGAAAACAAAAAGTCATGGTCCGCGTAGTTTGTGTGTTTCGTGGGTACGCAGTTACGTTAAATTCTAAGGACATAGTATGGGACGGACAGCACTCTTTCTCGTGATGGGCGTTGGGGCTGCGATGGGCTATATAGGATTCCAAATGTATGGGTCCAGCCAGCAAGCGATGGAAACCCAGTATGCCTATCTCAAATATGTCAACGCGCGCAACCTTGCCCGAACGGGCGTCCACGCAGCCTTGCGGTACTACGACAGGGAAAATGTCGCCCCCACGGAAGGCGTTACGACCAGTTTCAACCAGGGAACCTACAGGATCGATAGTCTGAGGACCAGCGGCGACACAGTGAGGATGGTGACGACCGGGGCCTACGTGGAATCGACCTACACTATGCGGCTGACCCTCTTCCGGACAACCCGACCGTTTCCCATCGTCAATGGTGCGATGGCCATTCGGGCGACACCCCTGGATTTCACGAGCAATGGGAAAGCAACGATTGACGGGCGAAACTACAACGCGGACGGGACTGCACTGGTCGGGAGCGGGGACAAAACCGGCGTGGCGACTTGGACAGCATCCGATTCACAGGAAGTCGCTGGTGAATTGCCCGGAAAGCTCTTGGGCAGTCCGGGAGTCAAGACTGATACGACGACAGCCAATCCGGCAGATTATATGGATGAGTACGTCGCGAATGCTGATATAGTATACGGTCCGGGAACCTACTCCAGTGTCACCTGGGGATCGGCGACCGACCCCAAGATCATCGTCTGCGATGCCGGAAACGACACGGCGAACTTCAAGGTCAAATTCAGCGGGGACGTGGAGGGATGGGGAATCCTGGCGGTGCGGGGAAGCCTCGAGGTGACGGGTAACTTCGATTTCCATGGGCTTGTCGTTATTTATGGAACAAACAATGTGATCAACTTCACGTCGTCGGGAACGCCCCAGATCGTCGGCGGACTGATTATCGCAGGTAACGCCGGCGTGTCGGTTACCCTCAACGGAGGTGGGTCCGTCGGCGCGAAGGTCAAGTATAGCAGTGAAGCACTGGAGCAGGCCCGCAACATCGGTCGATTGCGGTACTACACCATCCTCGACTGGTACGAATAAGACTGCACGCATCGTGTTTCTCAAACGACAAAGGCATCCTCGCGGATGCCTTTGCTGTTGAAAAACCCCTCTTGCCGTGTTTCTTGGGTCTATTCGTCCTCCACCGTGGAGGAGATCACCTCTTCGAGCGCCGTAAATCCCTCCTTCATCCGCTCCATGCCGGAACGGCGGAGCGTCCACATTCCATCCTTGGAGGCCTGGTCGCGAACCGCATTTTCGTCCACCTTATCGCCGGCGTTCAGGATAATATTCTTGATCGCCTTGCTGAAGAACAACGCTTCGTGAATGGCTGCCCGCCCCTTCCACCCGCCGTTGCATTTGTCGCATCCCACCGGCTTGTAGAAGGTGTGAGCCTTGAGGTCCTCCTCTGTGAACCCGAACTTCAACAGGTCACCCTTCTCATCATCGTCGATGGGCGCCTTACAGATCTTGCAAAGAGTCCGGATCAGGCGCTGGGCTACGATGATGTTAATGGCGTAGGCGATCAGGAAGGGTTCGATTCCCATCTTATAGAGACGTGCGACGGCGCTGGGAGCGTCGTTCGTGTGCAATGTAGAAAAGACAAGGTGACCCGTGTTCGCGAGCTTGATCGCGGTTTCCGCGGTGATCTTATCACGCATTTCACCGACGAGAACGATATCAGGGTCATGGCGCAGGATACCGCGGATAGCCTGCTCGAAACCCATTTTGGGACCGATCTTGAGCTGTCGTGCTCCCTTGATGATGTACTCCACCGGCTCTTCAATCGTCAACACATTCACCGTCGGGTCGATCACCTGGTAAAGGGCCGCAATCAATGTTGTCGATTTACCGGAACCTGTCGGTCCCGTGAGGATGACAATTCCCTGAGGTTTCTGGATGGCTTTGTAGAAGAAAGCGCGGGCCGGACCCTGCAGTCCGAGTTTCTCCAGGTCGGTGATCACCTTGCGGTCGTCCAGAACGCGGATGACGATGCTTTCGAACTTGTTCTTGTATTCCGTCGTCACGATCGGCATGATCGAGACGCGGAAGCGCAACTGGTGCCCGTCCACCGTACGTTGGATGAACCCGTCCTGCGATGCCTCGCGTTCGAAACGGTCGACATTCTTGGTCCGGTCCTTCACCACAGCCAGCACGGCCTCCGGCAGGGTATTTTCCTGGCAATGCCAGACCTGCAGGTTTCCGTCCACGCGAAACATGAAATTGGTTTTATTCCCCTCCGCGGCTACGATATGGACGTCACTCACGTCCCTGCGGACAGCTTCCACCAGGCATCCTTCAAACAGGTTGACCAGGGCACTCTTGTTGATTTCGGCTTCGAGCTCGTCCTCATTGACTCCCTCGTCATCCTTCCCTGCGCCTTCGTCGATGTTCACAGACCCGTCCTGCAGCATCTTGAGGAACTCGTTCTGAGCCGGAGCAACCTTTTCCATCAGGGCCTGGAGGTCCTTCAGGCGCACATAGCAAATCTCATATTTCTTGACGTTGAAGCTGCGGGCAACGATCGGAAGGTTGCGGTCAGTCGGGTCGGCTGCAATAATGATGAGCTTGTCCGTCTGCCGTTCATCGTATTTAAAAGGGAGCATTTTCGACTGGACCATCATCTCCCGCTGCTGGTCCGGCAGTGCATCAACCAACTTTTTGACGAACGCGACCCTTGCATCGTCGACCTTTTCGTCGTTAACGTAGATTTCCCTGAAGGCATACAGGTTGGCGACCTCGCGGAACACAGCATCGTGGTCGGCACCAAACTCCGTCACAAGGATTTGACCGAGGTTTTTCCGGTTCTTCTTATTCTCGTCGGAATCCTTCATCTTCAAGGACTTCTCGAGTGTTTCGAAATCGATGATTCCCTTCTTGAGTAACGTATAACCGATTTTATCAGTTATGTCGATTTCGGGCATAGGTGAACTCCTGTCAAAACGTAGAGAGGGGGCCAAAGCCCCAAAAGTACTTCCCGGTGCAGATGA
>JBBEBV010000412.1:0-1663 GCA_040882165.1 Bacteroidota bacterium | reverse complement strand
TTCTACACACTAAGCACACGGAAGACGCGAAAGTCAATCTTCTTTCCAAACTTCCTTCCCCTTTTAGGGGAAGGTTAGGATGGGGTCTGCTTTATCTTTAGACGTAGGAAATAGTTTTCGCATGTTTTAAGTCTGCCCCGGCATTATGTTCTTGCCGGCGTAATTCGCGGGCAACACAGGAACAAAATGATTTCTCTGGAACCCTACATTACCATAGGCATCTTCGAGCACGAACCGCGTGTACTCGGTGTTTTCAACGGTACATTCGGTTTGCAGAACTCTCTTTTCGCCCAAGGTGAGTTTCAGGTACAGAATGAATCGGGAACGCTTACGCTCTCCGATTCCCGCGGCAAAGAGCTGGTTCGCGGGAAGGAGTTGGTTTGTCGTGCGCGGGAAGGTGGAACCTTTACGCTCCGGAATGTTACGATCGGCGTCAGTTTTCACTGGGAGCGGAAGGAGGACCAGACGTTTGAAGGAAACCTTCGGCTTATCCCCCGGGAAGATGGGACCATCACCGCCATCAATGAAATCGGTGTCGAGCCGTACCTCAAGAGCGTCATCTCATCGGAGATGAGCGCGGAAGCGCCGGTCGAGTTGCTCCGCGCTCACGCCATCACATCCAGGAGCTGGCTCGTGGCGATGCTCGAGCGTCAACAAAGGGGGAAGAACATCGGTGAGCCCTCGCAACGGTCGTTTCAGACGGAGAGCGAGCTGATCCGGTGGTACGATCGCGAGGATCATACGCTCTTCGACGTCTGCGCAGACGATCATTGCCAGCGTTACCAGGGGATCAGCAAGATCATTTCAGCCGCGGCAAACGATGCCGTCGAGGCGACGCGGGGACTCTTTCTTGTCTCCCACCATGAAATCTGCGATGCCCGTTTCTATAAAGCCTGCGGCGGACTGACGGAACAGTTCGAGAACGCATGGGAGGATACTCCTGTCCCGTATCTCAAGTCGGTTTCCGATGCGCCGGTGAAGCATCCGGACATCCGTACGGAGGAGGAGGCACGCCGGTGGATTCTCGCCTCCCCCGAGGCGTACTGCAATACGACCGATGGGAAGATCCTGCGCCAGATTCTCCCATCGTTCGATCAGGAGACGACCGACTTCTTCCGATGGAAAGTGGAGTACGGACGGGAGGAACTGGAGCAGCTTATCAGGACAAAGTCGGGGATCGATTTCGGTACGGTGATCGACCTGGTCCCCGTGCAGCGAGGTCCCTCTGGCCGACTTGTGAAACTGAAGATCGTCGGTTCCGCGAAAACACTTACCGTCGGCAAGGAGCTCGAGATCCGCCGATGGCTCTCGAAAAGCCATCTCTACAGTTCCGCGTTCGTGGTCGATGCGGAGCGCGATCCCCGCGGTGTTCCAGTCCGTTTCGTTCTTCACGGTGCGGGTTGGGGGCATGGGGTTGGTCTCTGCCAGATCGGCGCCGCAGTGATGGCCGCGCGGGGAAAAAAGGCTGACGAGATTGTGAAGCATTATTTTACAGGCGCGAAACTTGAGAAGCTGTATTAAAGCTAATTGGGGGAACCGTGAACAATGACCGTGAACAGTGAACTGTGAACCGTGAAGAGGGAAAAGTAAAATGTGAAACGTAAAAAGTAAAAAGTAAGAAGTAAGAAGTAAGAAGTAAGAAGGGGACAAACAGAGAACTTTA
>JBBEBV010000411.1:0-10269 GCA_040882165.1 Bacteroidota bacterium | reverse complement strand
AGAACGAGAGGCAAGACGATTTTTTATCGAGCCGCACGGTGCGATGTCTTCCCTCAAAACCGCCATGACGAAGCTTGGACTCTCCGCCCGTGCGTACGACCGGATCCTGAAGGTGTCCCGGACCATCGCCGACCTTGCAGGGAGTGAGTCGATCAAACCGGAGCATCTCGGTGAGGCGATTCAGTACCGTAGTTTGGATCGAGGCTTGTATTCCGTGTAGATGGAATCTAAAAAAATCGCTTGTATTTCTGAATTTGATTTTGCACAATGGTAGGCAAATGATTCGACGCTTTTCGAAATATTTCCTTCCTCCCACAAGCATTTTCATCGTCGTCGTATTTACCCTGGGCCTTTTCTGGTGTAGTGACCCGGACTGCCTGCGAGGAAAGTCAAACGAAGTTTGCTCTGCACTCGTTTGTTCGCTGCTTGGTAAGCACGATGCTTCAACTTCAAATCCCGGCGGAAGTTCAAATGATTGTGCCTGCGTTTGCCACATCCCAACCATTGCATGCGGCAAATTTGATCTTACCTATCATCCTGCTCAACTAGAAACATCGCTCGAACCGAGCCTAACTGCCCATTCGTTTCCGGCTCGCCTGGTTTACCGTCCCCCGATTCCCGCGTAATATTCTCTCGATCTAGTGCGTCATTAAATCTGACGAGCGAGTCTCTTTCGAGACTTCAGGTTTTGGCGCGTTCCCCCATCTCATCCAAAACATAACCAACGAGGTCAAATGTGATGAGGTTTCTCCCAACATCGGGGATGCTTGTTCTGCTTTGTACGTTTGTGGCATTCAGTCAAACGGCCCCGACGATTTCGAGGCAGGCAGAAAAGCTATCCCTTCAGGAAGCAATAACTCTAGCATTGCAAAACAACCCCGATATCCTGCGGGCACAAAAAGAAATTGATGCTGCTGGCGGGCGCATTCTTCAAGCCGGTCGGATTCCAAACCCCGACCTTTCGGTGGTCTTCAATGAGGCTCCAACGGGTCTTCAGCTCGGTCGGGCAGGCGAGCGGGACGTGACGCTTTCTCAGACGATAGAGTTTCCCGGAAAGCGCGCATTGCGAATGGATGCTGCCGAGAGCGGGCGTACGGTCTCTGAGATGTCCCTTGTACGAACGAAAGTGATCGTCACGGCAAGGACAAAACAGGCCTACTACAAAGCGCTTCTGGCGGGCGAAGTTGTGAGGAGTCTCGAGTTCACGATCGGGCTTTTTGAGGATTTCCAGAAGGTCGTGACCGACCGATATCAAACTCAGGCGAGCAGCTATTTGGATGTGATCCGGACGAGGGTTGAGCTCACTCGGCTGCGCAACGATTTGTCCGAGGCGCAGCGTGACGAAACGTTGCGCCTGGCAGAATTAAACATTCTGCTCGGTCGACCCAGTGAGGTAACAATGGCACTTTCGGACTCGCTGAAGTATGAGCCGTTATTGCTTTCCGAGGATGAAGCCGTTTCGTCGTACGCCGCTCAAAGCTATTCCCTTCGAATCAGCGAGCAGCGTGTCCGGCAAAGTCAGTCGTTGCAGCAGCTTGCCCGTCGCAGTTATTTTCCGGATCTGGCTATGAGCGCCGCACTTCAGAGAAGGCCGGACCAGGCCAACCCGGCGACCACAACAACATACTTTGGCCTTGGGCTGGGTCTGAGTATTCCCCTGTGGTTCTGGCAAGGCCCGAGAGGAGAGATCCAGGAAGCGCAGGCTGTGGCCGAAGCGACCGCGATCAACCTTGACGCGACAGCCCGTCAAGTCCGCCAGAATATAGCGGCTGCGTTCCGCACAGCCCATGTGGCCGAGCAGCAGTTAATCGTTTTTGACACATCCTTGCTGGCGGACGTCGAGGATGAGCTGCGTTCCGGGATTGCTGCTTACCAGAATAATCAGATCGATGCGCTCAATGTGTTTGACATCTACCGAACCTACCGGGCGACAAAGCTCGAGCATTCCCGCGCGCTCTTCAATTATACGTTCGCATTGGCCGATCTTGAGGCCGCAAAGGAGATACTGGAATGAACCAACCACTTAACGGAAACGACAGATTGGCCGACAAACGGATAAGAAATGCCTTCCCATCCATCACGATTATCTCCGTAGTCCTCTTGCTGTCCGCGGGATGTGGCGGGACCAATGACGACGAGCAGATTGACTATCCGGAGAGGACCCACAGCGCTGAGCAGACCGTTCTTGTGATGACGAAACACCAACTGGAGCACATCGAGTTTGCCACGGAAGTTGCGGAGACGAAATCGGTGATGGTTCTGCTCTCGCTCCCCGCCCGGATTGCGCTCAATGAGCGAGCGACCGCGCACATCACAGCGCGTGTTTCAGGGCGCATCGAAAAAGTGCATCGCGTGGCAGGAGACCGGGTTCGACAAGGCAGCCTGCTTCTTGAGTTGTGGAGCCAGGAGTTCCTTACCATGCAGTCCGAATTTATTTCCGCGGAGGAACGGTTCAAACGCGTAGCGGAAAACGATCCGGACCAGGGCACGGCGAAAGCGATCTACGAATCGGCAAGAAAGAAGCTCCTGATGGTCGGGTTGATGGAGAAAGAGATCGAGAATCTCGCGGATATGCACAATCCCATGGCCCTTTTGCCTGTGCGGGCGCCGTTTGACGGAGCACTCCTCGAAGGGCAGGTGAGGTTGGGGGAATTCGTGCAGATGGGAGCGGAGTTCTTCACCCTAGCCAATCTGGAGAAATTATGGGTGATCGGCGATGTCTTCGAGCACGATTTGCCTCTTATTAAGGAGGGGCTCTCCGGTGATGTGCGAGTGACGCCGTATCCAACGGAACAATTTCCTGCCACCTTGGTCGCCATCTACGACAAGGTCGATGAGCGATCAAGAACAGTGAAAACCCGCTTCGAGGTCAACAATCGCTCTGGAAAGCTCAAGCCGGAAATGTTTGCAACCGTAAATGTGAAGGCAATGTTCGGAGGAAATGGTCTGAAGGTTTCTTCGCTTGCAGTCATGGATAGCAAGAACGAGAAGTACGTGTTCGTTGCTGTCAATGATACAACATTCGAGCAACGTCCGGTGAAGATTGGCTTTGAAACGCAGGTCTACACAGAGATTCTTGGCGGATTGAAACCGGGCGAACGTGTGGTGACCAAGGGAACGTTCTATCTCAAGAGCGAACGGGCCAAGGAAACTTTTGTGGAGGAGGAATAGGCATGAACGAAATCAAAGCATACATCAGGCCTGCGCTGGGCCATAAAGTGATTGGAGCGCTGAAAGCCGCGGGCATTACAAACCTTTCTGTAATTCATGTGAAGGGGATCGGTGTGTTCGAAGATCCACAGACAGAAAAATATGATGCAGAGATTATTGAAAAGAGCAGCGACATGCTGAAAATTGAAATCATTTGCAGACGAAAAGATGTCGAACGGTATGTTGAAATCCTCAAGCAAGGCGCTTACACGGGCAAGCCCGGCGACGGAGCTATCTTTGTCTCGAGCGTCGAGCGTGCTGTGAAGATTCGATCCGGCGAGGAGGGCATTGAATAATGGTCGATCGAATAATGTTGTTTTCAACTCGTCAACCGTTCCTCATTCTTTTCGGCGTGCTTGCGTTGATCGCGGGCGGCGTCCTCGCGCTTTCAAAACTGCCGATTGATGCGGTGCCGGACATTACGAGTAACCAAGTGCAAATCTTCACCGTTGCAAACGCGCTCGCTCCTCAAGAGATTGAGCGGTTGGTCTCGTATCCGATTGAAGTGGCGATGCAAAATCTTCCCGATGTGGAAGAGGTTCGTTCAATTTCAAAGTTCGGACTCTCTGCCGTAACTGTGATCTTCGATGATGATGTTGACATATACTTCGCCCGCCAACTTGTGTCGCAGAAAGTACAGGAAGCGAAAGCGGACCTTCCGCCTGGAATTCCTGAGCCGGAACTTGGCCCCGTATCAACCGGCTTGGGCGAGATTTATCAGTACGAAGTTCTCGGTGAAGGCTACACGCCAATGGAACTTCGCACTGTTCAAGATTGGATAATCAAACGGCAACTTGCAGGCACGAAGGGGCTTGCAGAAGTGAATACGTTCGGCGGTGAGTTGAAGCAGTATCAAGTACTCATTGACCCGCAAAAGCTTCTGAAGTATGATCTTTCATTGCGCGATGTTATCGAAGCCGTTTCGAATAACAATGCTAATGCGCCCGGCGCGTACATTGAGCATAAGCAAGAACAATACATCGTTGTCGGCGTTGGTCTCGCGAGAACAATGCAGGATATCGGAAATATTATCGTGAAGTCGGAAGGCGGCGTGCCGATTTTCGTTCGCGATGTGGCGACCATTGATGTCGGCGCGGCAATTCGCCAAGGCGCTGTTACCATCAACGGAACGTCCGAAATCGTCTGCGGTATTACAATGATGCTCCAAGGAGAGAATGCACGGGAAGTTGTAACGCGGGTGAAAGAGAAAATATCAACAATACAGGAGACGCTTCCGAAAGGAGTAAAGATTGTTCCGTTCTACGACCGAAGCGACCTGGTGAACCGCGCAATCAAGACGGTGTACACCAATCTGGCAGAGGGTGCTCTGCTCGTCATCATTATTCTTTTTTTGTTGTTGATGAATCTGCGTGGCGGCTTCATCGTTGCTTCCGTCATTCCTCTCTCCATGTTGTTTGCAATTGTGATGATGAAACTGACAGGCGTCTCGGGCAACCTGATGTCGCTCGGGGCAATTGATTTCGGCATCATCGTTGACGGAGCGGTCGTGCTTATCGAAAACGCCATCCGCAAATTACACGAACGGCAACACTCGCCGGCGCTTATGGCCAACGAATCTGTTCAACAAACGTTGATTGGCTCCTTCCTGGAAGTCGGCAGGCCGATTCTGTTCGGCGTCGCGATCATCATTATTGTCTATCTGCCGCTGTTAACGTTGCAGGGCATCGAAGGTAAGATGTTCAAGCCGATGGCGTACACCGTGGTCTATGCAATCACAGGCGCGCTGTTCCTCACGTTTACATACGTTCCTGTCGTGAGCATGTTCTTGTTGAAGAAAAAAGTGTCGGAGAGAGAAAGCCCCATCATGTCGTTCCTCAAACCGCTATACCATAGGTCGTTGCTCTTCGCACTGCGACGAAAAATGATCGTTGTAGGTGGAACGATTGCAGCATTCGTTGGTGCGATTCTTTTGTTCTCGCGAGTCGGTGGCGAGTTCATTCCCACCCTTGACGAAGGAGACATGTTGATTGAACTCCGTCGCCTGCCCAGCATTTCTCTCACGGAAGCGATTCATACAGCCCAAATGCTGGAGGCGGAACTCAAATCCATTCCGGAAGTGATTGACGTTGTCAGCAAAACAGGCAGACCGGAGATTGCCAACGATCCCATGAGCATCCACCAAAGCGATGTGTATATCCGAATGAAACCGAGAGAAGAGTGGACAACAGCAAAATCAAAAGACGAAATGATTGCGTTGATGACGGAGAAGATGGGCCGTATACCCGGCATCGGCGGAGGATTTTCACAACCAATCGAGATGCGATTCAACGAATTAATTGCAGGTGTTCGCTCCGATGTTGGCGTGAAAATCTTCGGCGAAGACCTTGAAACGCTGGGAAAACTTGGCGACGAGATTTTCGGGATTGTGCAATCAACGCAAGGCTCCGCCGATGCCCGCGTACAACTAACAGACGGTCTCCCCCAGCTTCAGATTGTTATCGACCGGAGCAAGATTGCGCGGTATGGCATCAACGTCGCCGATGTGAATATCCTGATTCAAACCGCGCTTGCCGGGACCGAGGTCGGACGCATCTATGAAGGCGAGAAACAGTTCGACCTCGTCGTCAAATTCCAGAAAGACGTTCGGAGTGATATTGACGACATCAAGAATCTTCTCGTGCCGTCGCCAAATGGAGAAAAGGTGCGTCTCGGAGATATTGCAGACTTCATGATGATTGAAGGTCCCGCTGAAATCACGCACTCAGCAGGGCGTCGCTATCTTGTTGTCGAATCAAATGTGCGGGAGCGCGATATCGAAAGTTTCGTGAAAGACATTCAACAAGCGATAAAAGAAAAAGTGAAGTTGCCTGTCGGCTATACGCTTACGTATGGTGGCGAGTTTGAAAACCTTGAGCGGGCACGTGAACGACTGAGCATTGTTGTGCCGGTATCGCTCCTACTTATTTTTCTTCTGTTGTTCGTATCAGTCAATTCCGTGAGGCAAGCGTTAATTATTTTTTCGGCGATACCGCTTGCAGTTGTTGGCGGGATTGTTGCGCTGTGGGTGCGAGACATGCCATTCTCCATCTCGGCGGGCGTAGGGTTCATCGCCCTCTTCGGCGTTGCAGTGCTGAATGGATTGGTGATGCTTTCGTACTACAACAAGTTGATCCAAGAAGGAGTGAGTGTGCGAGATGCTGTCATCAAAGGCTCGGAGACACGTTTGCGACCTGTTATCACCACGGCATTGGTTGCAAGCCTGGGCTTCATCCCGATGGCAATCTCCACATCGGCAGGTGCTGAGGTGCAGCGACCACTTGCAACTGTGGTGATCGGAGGACTGATCACTTCCACTCTCCTTACCCTGGTTGTTCTCCCTGTCATTTTTGAATGGCTGGGGCAAAAAAAGATGAGTCAATCAGCAAGCGAATAGAGACAAGGGACTGAAGGACTTCCTCATGGAGCCTGCCATCTCTTCAACGGCGCAAAGGCGCGGTGCGCTCAAACTTACATTTGCACTCACAGCGTTCTATTTGATCGTCGAAGTGATGGCAGGGCTTTTCACAAAGAGATTCGCGCTTCTGGCAGACGCCGCGCATATGCTTGCCGATGTGGCCGGACATCGACTTGCCTTATTTCTGCGTCTTCACCCTCATCGTGTATCTCATCCTGACGATATTATAGGTGAGATTATCGCGATGCACTTTGTGAAAAGAAAAGAATCATAAAAGAAGTCGGGGGACGACAACTATAAACAGCAACCAATTTGGCGCCCTACCAGCAACGAACAGAAAGTTTGAGATGAGAGTCATTCATACGGAAGAAATAAGCACTCCGTGAAGAACTAGATTCCATGAAAAAGTACCAACTAAGGAATATTGACTGCGCCGCGTGTGCAGCGAATATCGAACGAGGGCTTTCGAAGCTGCCCGAGGTGAAGTTCGTCTCGGTGAGTTTCGCGAACTCGACGCTGCAAATCGATGCACCCGATATGGAAGAGGTGAAACAAACGATAAAAGAGATCGAGCCGGAAGTGGAGGTTGTTGAGGAGGAGGATGGCGAAGCCACATCATCTCAAATGAAGAGCCTGTTTGCCGAACACAAGGTTGAACTCATCAAGATTGCGATTACGCTTTTGTTGTTGGCTTTCGGAACGATTTATGAGACGGAAATCCACAACACTCCATTCCGCGTTGCAGAATTTGCCCTGTTCATTTCCGCATACTTGATCAGCGGATGGGGAGTTCTCAACGGCGCACTGAGAAGCATTGTGAAGGGAAAAGTGTTCAACGAACATTTTCTTATGACTATTGCCACCCTCGGTGCGCTGACCATTGATGCCATGGCGGAAGCTGTCGCCGTGATGCTGTTTTACGTTGTCGGCGAGTTGTTCCAGGACATTGCCGTCAATCGCTCGCGGCGTTCCATCAAAGCATTGCTGGAGATTCGGCCGGACTATGCAAATCTTCTTGTTGCGGGAATAGCCAACGGCGAGGTGAAGAAAGTTTCGCCGGTAGAAGTTTCACCGGGGCAACTCATTGTCGTGAGGCCTGGAGAAAAGATCCCGTTGGACGGGACAATTACGGACGGAAACTCATTTGTCGATACCTCTGCGCTTACCGGAGAATCGATCCCCCGTTCAATCCAACAAGGCGAAGCGGTGTTGGCTGGCATGCTCAACAAGAGCGGAATGCTGACGGTGAAGGTGACGAAGAAGTTTGGTGAGTCATCGATCTCGAAGATTCTGGAGTTGGTGGAGAATGCCACCAGCAAAAAGGCGGAGACAGAGAAGTTCATCACCACATTCGCACGGTACTACACGCCTGTTGTTGTGGTCGGCGCACTTCTGCTTGCGGTCATTCCCCCGCTGTTTGTTCAAGGAGCAACCTTCACCGACTGGATTTACAGAGCATTGGTTGTGCTGGTAATCTCCTGCCCATGCGCGCTCGTCATCAGCATCCCGCTGGGATACTTTGGCGGCGTCGGCGCCGCTTCGCGCAAAGGAATTCTCGTGAAAGGCGCCAACTATCTTGATGCTCTCACAAAAATCAAGACGGTGGTCTTCGACAAAACCGGAACGCTGACCAAAGGCGAATTCAAAGTAGCTGAGATCGTACCAGCAAATAGGTATCCCAGGGAGGAGTTGCTCAAGTACGCTGCACACGCTGAAGCGAACTCAAGTCATCCGATTGCCAAATCCATCGTAGAGGCGTACGATAAAGAGATTCAACTGAGAGACATTACCGAAGTGAAAGAACTTTCCGGTCACGGCATTCAGGCAAAGGTGGATGGGAAAGAAGTTTTGGTGGGAAACGACAAGCTGCTCCATCTTCAAAAGATTGAACACGACAAATGCGATGTCGAGGGGACCGTCGTTCACGTGTCAATCGACAGAACCTACGCGGGCTACATCGTCATCTCCGATTCCCTGAAAGATGAAGCTGCTGAGACAATTGCCGCGCTCAACAAGCTAAATGTTGCCACCATTATGCTCACGGGCGACAACAAGAGTGCCGCAGACGTGTTCGCCAGGAAGCTTGGCATCAAGGAATACTACTCAGACCTTCTGCCGGAAAACAAGGTCGAGCACATTGAGAAGCTGCTCGGCCCGGACGGCAAGGTTGCGTTCGTTGGGGACGGCATTAACGATGCGCCGGTGATTGCCCGCGCCGATGTTGGGATCGCCATGGGCGCACTCGGCTCGGACGCCGCAGTGGAAACAGCAGACGTCGTCTTGATGACCGATTCGCCGATGCAAGTCGTCACTGCCATCAATGTCGCAAAGCGAACTCGAACGATCGTCTGGCAAAACATTGCCTTTGCGTTTGCCGTCAAGCTCTTCTTCATTCTCCTCGGAGCATTCGGCATTGCGACTATGTGGGAAGCGGTGTTTGGCGACATGGGAGTGGCGATCATCGCAATATTAAACTCAACGAGAGTGATGAGATAGATTTCGTAAAGATGATTTGCTCATTAAAGTCAATTGGATGGTGCACAGAAGACTGCAGCGTGTTATTGGAGCGGTTGAACGGTAAAGAAGGCTTTAGTTTCAAGTCAAACGTTCTCTACATGTGGAAGTCGTTCCAAAAATCCTAGATATTATCTCTGGCAATGCTGAACCAACGATTTGGCATTGGGCACACAACAATTCAGATTGAGTATGAAGCTCGGAACGATCAAGAAATTGCCTGGTGACGAATGTCGCTGGAAACTTTCAAAATAATCTATTTCTCCATCAGCCTTCTCTCCCTTGCTGCCGTCGCACTTATTGCATCGTCAGTTGGCCTGTCTTTGTACTTCGGTTCAGATGAATACGTTCCAGACACCTTGGTCGATGAGCATCTTCTTAGAGCGTTCACCCACCTTCGAAAAGATATCCTTCTTCATCTGAATAATGCCTTCCTCTGGTGCATCGTTCCGGTCTCCATCGGATTGACCGTAAAGAAAAAACTGGGAGACAAATTTGTATGGTTGTTCTTTGCCCTGATTGTGCTACTGAAGACCCGTTGTGACGATTACTTTCCCATCCATATGTATCAAGCGAGTTTCGTACATTCAATCGAATGCCCCGATGTGCTTCTCAGTTGGACACTTGTCTACGTTATCCTGGCCCTTTTCGTAACGAAAGGAAGCGCACTGTTCGAAGAGGCGTCGAAACACAAATCAGACTCCGGGAGGAGATGAAAAATGATTACCCGATCGATTGTGCTTTTTGCTCTTGCGGGCTTGTGTGAAATTGGAGGAGGTTATCTGGTGTGGCAGTGGATGAAAGAACACAAACCCGTGTGGTACGGCATTTTGGGTGCTCTCATCCTTGCTTTATACGGCGTAGTAGCAGCACTCCAGACCTCCAATTTTGGAAGAGTCTATGCAACGTACGGAGGGGTATTCATTGTGATGTCCCTCCTTTGGGGCTGGAAGGTTGACAACGTTGTGCCGGATTCGTACGATGTCATCGGAGCTTGCGTAGCGCTTCTTGGCGTCGGCATTATGTTCTACGCGCCTCGTACATAGACGAATGAGACTTCTCCATCAAGGAAGACTGTATGCACAATCATCATCGACCCTCCCACGATTCTCATGAATCGCATCACGCAC
>JBBEBV010000410.1:0-1671 GCA_040882165.1 Bacteroidota bacterium | reverse complement strand
GACACTTCATACTGTTCAAACCCGTGCCGGGCCAGGACGTCCATCGTCATTTCATAAAGGGTTGCATCGTCCTCAGCGTTGAGGGTGGACACCTGCTTGCTCTCCACCATCCGAAACAAGGGCGTATTTGGCTCAACGATCAGGCTGTAGCACGAAATATGGGTCGGGCTCAACCCGACAGCCTGCTCAAGGTTCGATCGCCACCGAGCAGGGGTTTGCGAAGGAAGGGCAAAAATCAGGTCGAAGCTGACATTCTCAAAACCGGCGTCATACGCATCGCGGACACACTGCTTCGCCTGGTCGGAGGAATGGATACGGCTCAGGAATTTCAAATCGTCGTCATGGAACGATTGGATTCCCATGCTGAGCCTGTTCACACCGGCAGCGCGGAATTCCTTGAGCTTTCGACGATCCACAGTACCGGGATTCGTCTCCAGTGTAATTTCCGCTCCCGGTTCAATAGGGAAGGAACGGGAGAGGGTGTCCAGAATCTCTGCAATATTGGACGGAGAAAGGAGCGACGGTGTTCCCCCTCCGAAAAAGATCGTCTCGTAGGAAACGTGAAAGCGTTCCTCCCCGGCCCGCAGGGCAACCTCCCCTTTGAGGGCACGGAGAAAGCGTTCTACGAGACTGTGATGTTCAGTCGGACTCTCTTTCGGAGCGATCGAATAGAAATCACAATAGATACATTTGTGCTCGCAAAACGGAATATGGAGATAGAGACTTGCCATCGCAGGTTGTTTCATTGCTTACCGGATCAGTGTCCCAATCCTTCCCCACCGGATACTACCCGCCTTGTCAATCAAATTCGAAAGGACGATATCAGGATCCCACGACCAATAGACCATCAACGCTTCACCGACAAGGTTTTCCTCGGGCACAAAGCCCCAGTAACGGCTGTCCAGACTGTTATCCCTGTTGTCCCCCAACACAAAGAAATAGTTGCGTCGAACCGTGTACGAGGATACCTCGACGTCATCCAGAACGACGGACCCCTCCTCGTTGCGCCGGACTCGATGCCCTTCACGACCGATGAAGCTCCGCCAGCGCTCGAAGGAGGAACCGTCCAACGTGATGATGTCGCCTTTTCGGGGAACAACGAGAGGACCGTACCGATCCTCAGAGAACCCTGCCCCCGGGGGAAACAGGCGGTAACTCCTTTGCCAGTGGGGAGACCTGAAACCATTGGAGGCTTTTGCATTTGAAGGTCCGGTGAGTTCCCGTCCGTTGACGAAAACACGCCCGGCAAGAATTTCCAGTGTGTCCCCCGGCAGCGCGATGCAGCGCTTGATGTAATTGACCGATTCTGTGGTCTCCCTCCGTCCCCTCTCCCCGGGAAATTCGAAGACAATCACATCGCCACGGTGAATGCTTTTGAGGGCCGGGAGAGCGAACGAAGGGATCGCAACATTCGTCAGGGGAACATAGCGCGGCGTCCGCAAGCCGTAAGCGATCTTGTTCACCAGGAGAAAATCACCGACGAGCAATGTGTTCTCCATCGAACCGGAGGGAATCCGAAACGCCTCGACGACGAACGTCTTGAGCATCAACGCAATGAGAAGCGTGAACAGGACGGTCTTGAGGTATTCAAGAAGCCTCTCCCGTCGTGGCATTTTGGGCGCGGGCATCGCCGTCACCTGTTCCGGGGCGACGGACGCCGGTTCCCCGGGA
>JBBEBV010000409.1:0-1676 GCA_040882165.1 Bacteroidota bacterium | reverse complement strand
GTTCCACGCATCAGGTGCCCTCCCCCCTGTATATCAGGTTTCCACCCGATATCCTTTCATCGTCTCGATTTACATATTGGCGATGCATTGGAGTCTCCATGTCAAAAATCCGAATACTCCTTATCGAGGACAACCGCATCATACGGGAAGGCATCACTGCCATGGTCAACAGGCATGCTGATGTCTCCATCGTTGCGGTTTCCGACGGCACGGATGACGCCCTTGCGAAAGCACGTGCCGTCAAACCGAATGTGGTATTGATCGATTTCGGCCTGGGGAGCCAAAACAGCCTTGCCATTGTGGAATCCGTGAAGAAAGGGTTCCCCGACATCAAAGTCATTGGGATGGGGCTTGCCCCCACGCAATCGGATATTTTGGAATTCGTGCAGGCAGGGGCGGCGGGTTTCATCCTCAAGAACGCAACGCTGGAGGAAGTGCTCAGAACAATTCGGGCAGTAGCAGCGGGAGAAATCACGCTCCCTCCCCCCATGACCGGATCGCTGTTCTCCCAGGTGGCGGAACACGCGCTCGCGAAAGGGCGAAGAGGCTTCAAGTCCGCTATCCGGATGACACAGCGTGAAAAGGAAGTTATTGCCTTGATTGCTGATGGAATGAGTAACAAGCAAATTGCCATCCAGCTCAGCATTGCAACGTTTACCGTCAAAAGTCATGTGCATAACATTCTGGAAAAATTAGCATTGCAGAGCCGCCTTCAGATTGCAAAGTACGCCCAGGACGAAAAGCCCGGGTAAACTCCTTCCAGCCGGGATGGTCGCCGGCACAACGGCTGGTTCCCCAGCCAACCCGCCAGTCATAGCTCCACCTCGCAATTTCCCCTTCGAAAATGGATTAGCTCCTTTTTCATCCTTTTGGGCTATTACGCCTTAACGCTGACATTGCTATACTTTTCCAAGTGCCTGGTGAGGGTTTCCCTCCTTTGATGACCGGGGAGGACCTCTCCAATTGAACATTGGAATGGAAAGGAGTTCAACCCATGAACTGGGACCGAATCGAGGGACAGTGGAAGCAGCGAAGAGGAAAAGCGGTGCACCGTTGGGGGAAAGTCATGAACGACGAGCTCGCGGCCATCGCCGGGAAGCACGAGCAGCTCGTGGGAATTCTCCAGGAAAAATACGGCGTCGCCAAAGAGGAAACCAAGCGACAAGTGAACGACTTCAAGAAGATCATCAAGGAACTGAAAAAATCCAACGTCGCACTGATGCGCAAGGCATCGCGCAAGCGGAGGGAGTCGCGCAGAAACCGGACAACGTCACAATCGACGTCGAGGAAGAAAGCCCGATCCGGGAGCAAACGAGGTTCCCGTGGTTGAGCGCATCAAGGAAAGATCAGGATTATGAAAACAGCCGGCAACATCCTCTTCATCATAGGCCTGCTCATGACTCTCTACACCGGATTCACCTATGTGACAAAAGAAAAGGTCGTGGACCTGGGGGAAATTGAAATAACAAAAGAGAAGCAACACAGTTTAAACTGGGAACCGTACATCGGAGTCGGAGTCATGATCGTGGGCGCCGGTCTGTCCCTGTTCGGTAAAAGGAAGTCGATGACCAACTGATATCAACTCCCTCTCCGGAAGAAACATGGGAACGGCATCATCGACACTCGTTCGTCATATCAAACAACTCAAACGGTGAACCCGATGGAAAAGATATCAA
>JBBEBV010000408.1:0-10325 GCA_040882165.1 Bacteroidota bacterium | reverse complement strand
TACTCTTGTTTCATCTTCCTTGAGGCAATGGAGTAGAAGATGACAAACGCCAACCCGCCGAAGATGAGCATACTGCCGGGATACACCGAGTCACTCATGTAATATGACCGGTCGAGGAACGTGGCAACCATCAAGCCTATCCCGACGAACATCAAAACCATCCCCCATTTCAGACTGGTGAGCGGGTTTGTCTTCAGGAAGTCAGGGAGTAACGTTCCTTTAAAGTCAGCCGGGCTCACGCCTTTTTCGATCATTGCCATGCGCTCCTTATGCCTGGTTTCCAGGTATTTGTAGATGATCAGTGCGGTCGATCCGAAAATGATGAAGACAACAAGGATCGGTTCCATAGGGTATTCCTTTCCGTGACTGTTTTGTGACGTATTGCTGTTGGTAGGCTGCTTTAGTAACTTTGACCTGCGTTTCAGGGCAAAGGTTACAAAACGATCAAACCCCAGCCTCGCAGGGCCAATCTGTAACTTTTGACCGGAAAACCGGGTCAAAGAGAGTGTTCACAAACCCCACACTTGAATGTATGACAGGGACCATTCCATTGTAACCCGGGTACTGGCAGGGGAGAAGCGCGCATACGCCGAGCTGGTTGACCGCCACAAGGACAAAGCGACGACGCTCGCCATGCGAATGCTCAAGAACCGCGAGGATGCGGAAGAAGCTCTGCAGGATGCCTTTATCCGGGCGTTCCATGCCTTGCCCCGTTTTGAATGGAAATCAAGTTTCTCCACCTGGTTTTACCGGATCGTCTATAATGTCTGCGCCTCGGCACTTGCCAGGAAGGGAGAGGAGTTGCACCGTTCGATCGATGAGGAGACCGAAGGGGAAAACTTTGACCCACCGTCAGATATTCTCCTTCCCGATGCGGCGTATGAATCGGCAGAGTTTTCGAGGATTGTGCGGGAGGAAGTGGACCTCCTCCCCCCAATGTATGGATCTGTCTTCACCCTATTCGTGATGCAGGAGATGAGCTACGAGGAAATCGTCAATGTCACGAGACTCTCCCTGAGCGCGGTCAAGGTTCGCCTGTTTCGCGCGCGGGCGTTATTGCGGGATGCGGTGGCGAAACGTCTCGGGAACGAAGTCGCGGAGTTGCATAAGGAAGGAGTTCAGGAGTCATGATGAATCACCTATCGAACAATGATATTCACTCGCTTATCGACGGGATGATGCTCAACGGTGAGCGGTCCCGGGTCCTGGCGCACCTCGAAGATTGCGAACGGTGCCGGAGGGAGGTCGCATTCCATCGTTCTGCAACCCGCGTGGCGCGTGAGATGCCGCCGGTCAAACCCTCCTCCCGTTTCACGGAGCGGGTGATGATAAAAGTCGCTCCACGCGAACAGCCGGCCTGGTTGCGGTGGACACTCAACAATGCAGGAAATATCTTCGGGATGATCCTCGTGTTGAGCGTGATCGGATACTTGCTGACAACGCCGATGGTGTTCACCGAGCAATCCTCCGGCGGTTCGAGCAAGCTGACGGAGACGTTTCAAACCTACCAGGGTTTGTACGGCCAGGCGAAGACGTTCCTTGCGGAGCAAGCGAATAAACTCAAAGGCGATCCCTCCACCGCTTCGACTCCTCCAACCGAGAGTGGAAAGATTCTTGTGATGGTCGTTCTGTCACTCCTTATGCTCGTTGGGTTGGACCGGTTTGTGTTTCGGCGAATCTCAAGAGTGAGAATGCGATAGTGTGTCCGCGGGCCGGCGGCTTCACGGCCCGCGCTGACGTATTGTCCCCCGCTCCCCCACATTCCTCTTTTGTTTCACTCCATTTTCCTCTATATTGGCTGCGCCATCACGGCTTAGAAAGGCAGTACTCAGTGTCGCAGCACATCAATATCCTCTTCATCGGTGACATTAACGGTAAGCCGGGACTCAACATCGTCTCGAAAATGCTGAAGCAATATCTGCAGAAGTACGAAATCGACTTCTGCGTTGCGAACGGCGAGAACACGGATGAGGGAAAAAGCATTACGGAGGATCAGGCCCGTGTCCTGTTCAATCTCGGCGTGCATGTCATCACCTCCGGCAACCATATCTGGGATAACTGGAAAGTCAAAGCCCTCCTCGCAAAGGAGAAGCACATCCTTCGCCCTCTGAACTATCCGAAGGGGAACCCGGGGTACGGTTTTGCCGTCTATGACCTGAAAGAGAAGGGGCCGGTCGGTGTCATCAACCTGCAGGGGCGCACCTATATGCAGCCGCTCGACGACCCGTTCGAAACCGCCGATTGGGCCGTCAGCAAAATCGAACAGCAAACAAAGGTCATCCTGATCGATCTGCATGCCGAAGCGACTGCGGAGAAAGTGGCCCTGGGGTGGCATCTCGATGGACGGATCAGCGCTCTGGTCGGCACCCATACCCATATTCCGACCGCCGACGCCCGCATCCTCCCGAAAGGGACGGCCTACATCACGGACGTCGGGATGACGGGACCGTACGACTCGGTGATCGGGATGAAAAAGGAGATTGCAATCAAGCGATTCCAGCACCAGACGCCGTACAAATTCGAACTTGCGGAACACGACGTCCGGATGTGCGCGGTGGTGATTCAGGTCGACAAAGAGACGGGGAAGGCAACTTCCATCGAACAGGTCATCTTTCCCTCCTTTATCTAAGGTCCCCATGCCGGCAACAATCATTGATGGAAAAGCCATAGCAGAACAGATTCGGGACGAGGTCCGACAAGGGACTGTGAAATTGAAGGCGGAGAAAGGCTTTGTTCCGGGGCTTGCGTTTATCCTTGTCGGGGAGAACCCCGCTTCCCAGGTGTATGTCAAGATGAAGGGGAAAGCCTGTGAGGAAGCCGGTTTTTATTCGGTCACCGAGCGAATGCCGGCGACGGTCTCCGAAGGAGAACTGCTCGCCAAAGTTGCCCTCTTCAACAGCGACCCAAGGGTTCACGGACTGCTCATCCAGCTCCCGCTTCCCCGCCACATCAACGAACAGAAAGTCATCGAATCGATCGATCCGCAAAAGGATGTCGATGGTTTTCATCCGATGAGTATCGGAAAGCTGGTAATCGGGCTGGATACGTTCAAATCATGTACTCCCGCCGGGATTCAGGAACTGCTGATCCGCAGCGGCAATGATCCTTCGGGGAAGCACGTCGTGGTGGTCGGGCGCAGCAATATCGTCGGAAAGCCGGTCGCAAACATCCTCCTGCAAAAGCAGGCGGGAGCCAACGCCGTCGTCACGGTGGCCCATACCGGCGCAAAGGATCTTCTTCCGTACACGAAGTCGGCGGATATCCTCATCGCTGCAGTGGGAAAGGCAGAGGTCATTACGGGCGCGATGCTGAAGGAGGGAGCCGTGGTGATCGACGTCGGCATCAACCGCGTCGAGGATCCTTCAACGAAAAGCGGGTATCGCATCGTCGGCGATGTTCATTTCGCATCCGCTTCCAAAGTGGCCGGCGCCATCACCCCCGTCCCCGGCGGTGTCGGACCCATGACCATTGCCATGCTGCTGAGCAATACCCTCAAGGCCGCGAAGAAGGTCCCCGCCTCGCGCTAAACCATCGGTTCGTTTTCATTCTTGCCACGCATTACCGCGATTCCATCCCACCTCATGACGGAACCAGTGCCAAGGATCTATGGACGCCGGGCTATGATGTGGGCGCCGCGAACCACCGCCGCAGAGAGAAGGAGAGAGCCGAGCGTCACCATTCCAACCGCAACAAAAATCTCCGAGTAGAAATCTCCCCAGATTTTTCGTGATGTGAGTTGCATGAGAATGAAGGAGGCGACTACAAGGCTGCGAAAAGTGAAGTCGCGCACCTCCCGCTCCAACCAAAGATGGAGAATGTAGATGCAGGGCGGCAGGAGGAGGACGAAATGGTTTTCCTGGGCTACGGTTGTCGAAAGGGGCATCAGGCTGAATGCGAACGCGACTCCCCCCCCCAGCGACGCGAGCGCAGCGGCCTTTCTGAAGACAACGGCAAACAACGCGACTGCTACCGGGACAAAAAGAGTCATCGCCCAGCTGAAGACGAACAGCACCGGGGCAGGAGCTTTCCAAAGGGTAAAGAAGTAGCGCTCTGTCCCATGGTGAAAGGCTGGAGCATCAGTCAGAAAACGCAAGCCCTGCGATTGCAGGGAAAAGTTGTACGTGTCGATCCACTGCGTGGAACCTGGTTCGTACTTCAGGACGGCTTTCTGTATCCATTCCTTGTGATATGCAATGTTCTCTCCGACCCCGAATACGAGGGCCGGCAGGAAGATTCCCACCACAACTCCCGCAATCATCCAGCCGGCGAGGCGGAAATTTCTCCGGGCCAGAAACAGAACGCCGAGGGGGTAGGTGAGTGGCTTGATGATTCCGGACAACCCGATCAACAGGCCGGCGCGTATCTCGCGTTTCTGCGACCAGAAGGCGAGCCCGGAAACCGCAAGAGCCATGATGAACACGTTGGCCTGCGAGAGGACGAGCTGGGCCTCTATGAATCGTTCGATCATCAGCACGGAAAGCACGCCGATGGTCCATCGAATCCTGGGCGGAATCGAAAAAAAGGAGACGCCCGTCATGGATTTGTAGAAGACCGGAATCGACCAGCCAATCAAAGCGATCGAACTCAGGCACCATAGAATGACGGCATGATCAAGCTGGATGAACGTAAGCGGGATGACAAGGATAGCGAACAGGGGGGGGTAAATGTAATATCTGTCGAACCGGTTCGGAATATCGTAGAAGTTATCTCCGGACAGCACCAACCGTGCAGCATGGACGAAAGCGTCAATGTCTCCCGCGGGACCGCGCGTTGCCTTGAAAATTGCCTCCAGTGCAATGAACACGACGGCGATAAGGAGGAGCAGCCGGTAGATGGGAAGCCAGCGGAGGAAGTGATCGTCGGCCTTGGCGCGCGTCTCGTTGTTCATGGACGGGATGCTGTGGTTGAATCGATCGGTGGAGGCACGGTGTTTCTATCGAATCTCGCGTCTGATTTGATTCCGGGGTCGCCGGCCGGCGATGGCCGGTCGTCCGACGCACAAGATCGGATTTCCTTGGTTCGAACGCAAGGATTACAGTCCGAACTTTTCTCCCTGACGGCCAACGCGGGAGCCGGCGTTTTCGATCTGCCGGGTCGCGTTGCTTCCTTCTCTCAGTGCGGGATTGGTATGGTTGAGGTGGATAAAAATTATCTTGTTACGCGTGGCGAGAGGGAGTGGGGCAATCCGATGCAGCGTTTCGGTGATAAATGGGTGGGGTATTTCGCTCATGCTCCTTCCCGGGACTTCGCCATCTTTGAAAAATGTCCCATCCAAAAGAGCATAATCGACCCCGGAGATGGCATCCTCTAAACGCGTATCCCACTTCTCCCACTTATCAATATCCGGGATGAACAGGAGGGATGCGTTGGGTCCATGAATGATCAGGCCTATGGTCTCGGAGTATTCATCCCGATGCGGTACGAGGAAGGGAGTGATCGATATTCTCTTGTTGAGGAGGACACGAACCCCATGTTCCAATGGACGCAGTGCGATGTTGCTCAGCGACACGAGTTGGCTCCACGGTCCGTTCGTTCCAAGGAACTCCCGCATGCGCGGCATCGCATACACCGGCACGGTCTCCGCGCCTACACCCTCTCGGCCAAGAAACATCAATCCCGTGTAATGGCCGATGTGGGCGTGAGTCAAAATGACTCCGGTGATCCCCAATGTTGAGGCCATGGAGACGGTTGCAGTCTGTTTCGCGGGGGAGGGGTGAATTTCTTCCAGCAGTCTGAGTTGGCCGGTAAAGTCGGGAGTGGCGTCGATGATCCAACGTTCATTGGTGATCGGATCCACGACTGCAAGGGAGGAGACCATGCGTCGTCGACCTGGGTTGTCCCAGGCTTCGAGGCAACATTCCTTCCTGCACCCTGCATGAGGATAGCCGGCATCCTGCGCTGTTCCAAGAATTGCCGCGAACGGCGCCTGCCTCGGATAGGCAGTCTGACAAATTCCCGAAGTCAGGACAAGGAACACGCCGAGGGTGATGTGTCGTGTCATGGTTCGCATCCATTGAAGTGAGGATCAACGATGGGCTGGGTGATGCTCCTACATTCGCCAGAGATACGACATCTTAAAAAAGAACCCGCGCGTCGTCTCGAGGAATCTGTCGTCATCAACGTAGCGGGTATTCTCCCATTTCGTGCGCTGGTAGAGCGCACCGTACCCGGCATGCAGCACGGTTCCGGGAATATAGGTGAAGGAGATCAGGTAATCGTTCAACAATGTCCGGCGGAACTTATTGTACTCCAGCACCCCGCGGAAGAAGAGGTAATGGTTCATCTGGTAGGTGAGACGGAGCCTTGCAATGGGATACTCGTAGATCTTCATGTCGTCCGTATCCCGATAAAAATCAACATAGGTCAGACTTCCCGTAGCCTCAATCTGGTTCCATGGCTGGTAGTTGAAGGTCGCCGTGAGCCGGCTGCTCCGTCCCTGGAAGGGATCGGCGGAGAAGAAGATTGCATGCCCGCTCCGGTAGGTCAGGCTGAGATTAAACTGCCTGGCAAGTTGCCCTCCTCCGGAGACCAGAAAGCCGTCCGTCCTGAAACGCTGTCCCAGAAAGACCTCCGTGGCATACAGGTATTGAACCCGGGCGCTGAGAGCGCCTACGAAAACGTTGTTGATGGAAAGTGCATTGTACGTTTCCCATAGCTTGCTGAACTCGTCCCTGGATTGAGAGGAGATCAGCTGCAGATCGATCCTGCGCAAAATCTGAGACGCGGGATAGATTTTCGGTCTGACAAATCCGCTGATAGAAATGATTCCCGTGCGGGTCAGATATCCCGCGTCGGCGGCGAACTCCTTCGAGACGCCATAACTCCCTATGTCGAAATCGAGGTCACGCGTCCCGTACCGGAACACCGCCGCGAATGCCTGTCCGGTGGTCGTCGCTGCTGAGGGGTCTGCTTTTGTTTGCGAGAAAAGGGCGTGGTACTCGATGAGACTGGAGCTGGTCATCCGCAACAGTCCGTCTGTCCCGGCGACCCGGTTAAACTGATCGCGGAGCTCGCGTCCGGTATAAATCGCTCCAAGATAACTGTCGTTGGTCAGCGCGTGTTTGTACCGCAGGATAGGGAAATGAGCCTTCTCGCCGGTGAGCCCGGAGGAAGGATCGAGCAACTCATCCACAGCGTAGATGGAGGCGAGCGTGCTTTGGCCCGCAACTTTCCCTGATAACTTCATCCCGACGAGGGGATTGACGATAGTCCGCGTATGGACAACGGATTGCACGGCATCCCCCGTTGCAGCGACCCCGAAACTCTCACTTCCCTCCAAAAAGAAGGGGCGCTTCTCCGGAAAGAAGAGGCCGTAGCGCAAGTTGACATCCACCTGTCCCGCGTCCGCCTCCACCTGACTGAAATCCGGATTGATCGTTCCGTCCAGAATCAAGTCCGACGTGAAGCCGTACTTGGCTGTCAGGCTCAGTTCACCCTTTTGCTCGGACTTTACCAGCGAGCCTGCTTCCTGTCGATACCGCTGGTTGTATGTTACGGCAGGGAGCATCTCGAAAAGCGTGTAATGTGTCAGGTCGTGGTAGACGAGTGGCTGCATTTGTGTGAGGAATTGATAGCCCCGTTTCGGGTCCAGCGGGGGGAAGGAAGCATGTTCGGAGCGCCTGCTGACACGCCGTTCAAAAAACACCGTCATTTGAACCGGGTTCTTGTCGGCATAGCGGATACTCTTGAGCGGCACCTGGATTTCGATCGAATACCCCTCTTCGTCGATCTGTCCGGCGCTGTACCAGACCAGGTCGAAGCTGTGGTCCTCGATTCCCGCTGCGAAGCGGCTGTCCGCCTGGATCCCGAGGGGATTGACATAGAGGGCGTACAATGACTGTTGGTCGCTGAACGAATCGAGGTTAATGCAGACCCAGTCGTGCGGCCGGAGGTTATCGCGACTCGTGATCTCCGCCTTGATGCTCTTCGGGTCGGGATCGAAACAGCGGAAGGCGAAGTACAGGTTTTCGGCATCGTACGCGAAGTAGGCAACCGTCGACTCCGGCATCATGTGGCCAAAGTCGGGGATGAATGTTCTGAATCCCGTGACAGAGGGGGCCTGTTGCCAGAGGGCATCATCCAACCTTCCGTCCAGGATGGGGGGTGTGTCCGTCCGTACGGGAAGCAGGAGATCCGACCCCGAAAAAGAAAATGCGTGGACAAGGGGTAAAAGAAACAGGAGTATCGCGATGCGAAGGGAAACGTGCACAGGGTTATCCTGAAGGTTGTGGTGCGAAATGGCTGAAGGATCGCTAAAAGAGTGGAGAGAATCAAGCGGGGTGGGATGAATGCCCCGGGTCTTTCGGTAGGATGCTTGTCAGGAACAGGTTGCCGCACATTCGACCAGCGAGGTTGCTAGTCGACCCGGCAACCCGAGCTATCGATCGTCGCGCTATGACCTGCCTCGACAACAACGTTGCAGTCTTGTTCAGTGCCCCTGACTTCGGCTTGCCCCGTTGCTATGGCCAAAGTCGCCCTGTTTTCCACCGGGTCAAAACTCATTCCGACCTCTCCCCTGCGAATAAGTGTTGTTGACACAGGGGAGTTAACGCGAAATTGTTCTTCCTGCCTTGTGATGTTCAAAACCGCCCGGCCGCGTTCAATCAACACACCCCGATTCAGGGTACTATTGCCCGAGATGTCGCCAAGAATTCTGATGTGAGTATGCGGACGCACTGCCATTTTTGAGCCGTCCATAAACCTGATCATGACGAAATCAGTCTCTTTCGTACGGATTTCACTGCCTGCCGTCAGGATGGAACCAGACGATGCTTTGGACCAACGTGCTGTCGGAGAAACGCGATACTCTGCATCATTCACAGCTTTCTCGATCCGGGCCACCATGGGTGCCTCATCCTGAAAAGCCGCGGCGGAGAACGTACAGCAAAGTGCCGCCACACACATCCATGCAGCAGCATGCGATCGTTTCATGGTATACCTCCTATCCATTGTTGGATTTACAGGCCGAAGTTGCCATTGGGTTTTTGGGTAAAATGTTCACTTTCCCAAACCAAGCATTGGTGATGCAGGGCACAAAGCGAACGGGATGAAACGACCATCAACGTTTCCCAACCCATTGGCCAATCGTCATCCTGTGACCCTCGGGCGATGCTACTGAGAATTCCCGCATCTCCCAGGGCTTGGTCTGGATGGGAGAAAGAATCTTGACTCCTTTCTTTTTCAAGTCTTCGTAGTAGCTGTCCACATCGTCAACGCGGAGATAGCCGAAGTAGCTATGGTCACCGAGTTTGCTGGGATGGAGGGCGTCGCGACACTCCCCAAGCATGATCATGCAATGATCCCGCTCAACAAAGATCCAACCTCCCGGTTCTGAGATTATCGCAAAGCCGAGTTTCTGGAAAAACTCCGATGAGGCGTGGAGGTCGTGCACAGCCAGCACGTAATGGTTCTGAAGTATGGTGGGCATAAATTCCTTCCAGGCAAGAAAACCGGGTGCGAGCCGCAGGCCCCCGAAACACGGCGCTACTATCGAATTGCGACTTCACTTTGTCTGCGTAACTTTGAGGATCCTCCCTTTCCTGTCATAGGGAGACCATGTGCCAACTTGCATGAAATCACCTGCTCTTCATAAAGTGTCGGATATGAGTTTACGTCAGTCGAAGCAGTTGTGCCTGTCGGTCCGGCCGGCCGTAGAGCCACTCCGCAGTGTGTCAGGCACCGCACAGCAGAATGTGCCCTTAACCATCGATTCAATTTCGTCAGCGATGCTGCCGAAGAGTGTCCACTTTTGTCTCCTGCTCCCGAAGAATGAACTCGTCGGGAAAAGGGGTTGACAAGACCAGGCGCAGACGTTGCACGTCAACGACAAAATGAACACCATGGTGTGGTTGGGACCATTTATCAAACGCCAGGAGATGATCATCCAGCCATACCAGGTCTGAAAGAGGACGGTAGGGCAGGGGTATCCCGCACACCTCATACTGGTTCCCCGTTTGGACTTCCTGAAGATAGAGTCGGTCCCCCTCTTTCTCTGATCGACCATGAATGAACGCACGCCAACGGCCATTGGGCGACGCAACTGTGTCGTGGGCGACCACGGGAATCATGACTCGGGGGAATCGGGCATCGGGCGCGAGTTCATTTCGCCATGGCTGCTGATGGACTGGCACAGGATGGTGATGTGGATCCGGAATAGAAGGTTGATGGGACGTAGGCTGCGACAGGGCGGTCGATACCCCAATCGCCAGGAGCCCGAATTCGTACAGTAGTATTCTCATCGTCGGTAAAGTACTCCGTAATCTTCAATTTGGGTAACCGCTCTCTGCCGTGCGGATCATCGCGCGGCCAACCTCCTCCAGCGTGCA
>JBBEBV010000407.1:24122-54144 GCA_040882165.1 Bacteroidota bacterium | reverse complement strand
ATCGCCGCGCCCGCAACCGTTTGATCCGCAGCAAGCCAATACAGCACCTTCCCGCGCGAGAGGAAATAATGCCGTTGGCCAAGTCCACGACAGGACGCCACCTCTTGACCAGCCACCGATATCAGCTCAAATTGCCCAAGCATAGGACCTCCCGGCCGGATCAACTCTACCATCTTCTTCAAATCCCTCTCAGCTTCCAACGCGCTTTCATAAATCGAGAGGTAGAGGGTTGCTTCCCCATCCGGAGAACGATATTTGCCGATGAGGTTTTCGGTCGGAGAAACAGCCTTGTCGTGCATCCGATCCACCATCTCTCGGGCATACTGGCCGGAATGTGAGCCGGTCAATTGAAGAGATCCAAGCGTAGCCGGAAGTGTCACTTCGGGGGCAATTGACCAGGGGAGCAAGACCAGAGCAATCCCGACAATGACAACAAATGCTATTTTCCCCTTATGCGCCGCGAGGAATTTCATGATCCCTCCGAATCGGTTGCCGGGGAGTTCAGCTCTTTTTCCAACATCCCCTCCATTTGCTGTATGAGCCGAAGGGTCTCTCCGGCTTCTTCCTCATCCATTGTGCTGATCGCGAATCCGACGTGAACCACAACATACTCTCCCTCCACAACGTCGGGCGTCCAATCCAGACAGACCTGTTTCTGGATGCCGCCGAAGCTTACGTTCCCCATCAACGGTTCCGTCGAACGATCGACGGAAAGCACTTTTCCCGGTATTGCCAGACACATAACCCTTCCTCCCTTATGAGAGCTTCGTTCAACAGACTGATGAAAAAGGATCGGAATGCCACAAAGTCACTAAGACACCAAGACCGTATTTAATAATTCTGATGAAGACATTGTGACTTTGTGCCCCTCGGGAAAAAACAACTTGTCGACAACCTGTGAGATCCCCAACTCATCCGCGATGCGATTTGGTTCGACTCTTGAAATCGCGACACCTGATTCCACCAACACGGTATCCCCGATATGTGCTTCGATGAGAAACGTCAGGGGGACACGAAGGAAAGCATCTCCAACACGGACACGCCCCATGGTTGTCCCTCCCGCAACATAAATTTCCTCGATTTGTCCTGAAAGGAGATTCACACCATCACCTCCCCATCGGAAGCGACAGGAATGAGTGCGTTCGAATGTCTCCTGACTTCGGCATAAATCTGTCCAAGGGCGATTCCCCCGTCGTTGGGAGGAACGCGCTGATGCCAGTATGCCCAGAACCCCTCCATCGTTAATCGCCGGATTGCTGCTTCACAGAGAATCTTGTTCTGAAAACAACCCCCGGTAAGAACTACGCGCTGCTGTCCAGCATACAGAGCAAGTTGCACAATGATCTCCACAAGCGTATTGTGGAACATCGCGGAGAGGAGCGGAGCGGATTTACCTTGCGCCACCATGGCGAGCAGTTGCTGAATCATCGGTTCCCAATTGACGGTGCAAAGTCCGTGTCGATCGTCGAACCCGACTGCAAATGCGTCCTCCGTCGAAACGCCCATCGCAAGGAACTCCAGTTCCATGGCTGCCTGCCCTTCAAAACTGACCTTTTGACGCTGACCGATGATAGAGGCGACCGCATCGAACAAACGTCCGACACTCGATGTGCGCGGGGTCTGAAACCTGTTCTCCAGCATCGTCCGTATAATCGTTCGCTCCTCCTCAGAGAAGGCCTGGAGGGTCGGCAATGATTTTTCACCGAAGACACCTTCGCCAAGCATCTCATACAAGATTCCCAGGGCGGTCCTGCGAGGTTCCCTGACTGCCTTTTCTCCCCCCGGCAGCGGAAACGAACGGAACGTACCGACACGCTTGAATGACGTTTCGTCTGTTAGGAGAAACTCCCCTCCCCATACTGTCCCATCGGGCCCAAAGCCCGTTCCATCCCACGAAATACCGAGCACCTCCCCTGCCAGCCCATTCTCCGCCATGCAGGAAGCAACGTGTGCATAATGGTGCTGAACTTCCTCCACCTCCACCCCAAGCATTCTAGCTTCTTTAGAGGAAATGTATTCGGGGTGCATGTCGCAAAGAACCCGGTCCGGTTTGGTTTCGTACATAGCTGGCAGGTCGGCTACGGCTCTGCGAAAAGCGGCATGGGACTGTTCCGTTTCAAGATCGCCGAGGTGTTGACTGATCACCACATTCGCCCCGGCCGTTATCGCAACCGTGCTCTTCAAATGTCCTCCCAAGGCGAGGAGGCGTTTCCCCTTGACCGCTTTAACCTCAATGGGAAGAGGGGCGTACCCGCGTGCCCGGCGAAGAATCAGTTCCCGCCCCATCATCACCCGAACAACAGAATCATCGACGGGACGGACAATGGGACGGTTATGCACAAGAAACGCGTCCGCAATGCCCGAAAGGCGCTCCACCGCTTCCCGTTCATCTGTACAAATCGGCTCATCCGAGAAATTACCGCTCGTCGCGACCACGGGGAACCCAAGATCTCGCATCAGGATATGATGCAGGGGAGTTGAGGGAAGCATCAGGCCGAGGTAAGGATTGTTCGGAGCAACGGAAGGGGCCACGAAAGACTGGGGGTCCTGGACCTGGAAATCGTTCCGGTGTGATCTTCGATTCCGACGATGCAGCAACACAATGGGGGCTTCGGGCGAGCATAGCAGTTGCTGCTCCAATTCGGAGACCTCGCAAAGACGCACTGCATCTTCCAGAGCCGGCACCATCAGGGCAAGCGGTTTTTCCTCGCGATGTTTCCGCTCACGCAAACAACTCACAGCAGCCTCATTCCGGGCGTCCGTCATCAGATGAAACCCGCCAAGCCCCTTTACTGCAATAATACCGCCCGATCGGATCACCTGCGCCGCCATCGACATGGAAGACCCGAGTGTTTCCTGAACCATTCCATGCTTTTCCCAAAACTCGACATGGGGGCCGCACACGGGGCAGGCATTCGGTTGGGCGTGGAATCGACGATCCCGCGGGTCGTCATACTCCTTCCGGCACTGCGGGCACATCGGAAATCCCTTCATCGTCGTGTTGGGGCGATCGTACGGAACGGACTCAATGATCGTAAACCGGGGGCCGCAGTTCGTGCAATTGGTGAACGGGTAGAGGTAGCGCCGGTTTCCCCGGTCGAAGATTTCGCGCAAGCAATCCGGACACACCGCGCTATCGGGCAACACGAGAGTGGTCTTCTCCCCTCCTCCCTCACTTGTTCGGATCGAAAACGACTCAAACCCTGCCGGATCGAGGAAGGCATGCTCCACGCCCTGAATGAGCGATCGGGAGGGACATTCGGATTGAACCCGCACCAGGAAGTTATCAAGATCCTGTTTTCGTCCTTCGACTTCGACCTGCAGTCCCTGCGACGAGTTCAGGACCCAACCGGTGAGTTTGAGTTCATGAGCCAGACGAAACACGAACGGCCGGAACCCCACTCCCTGAACCGCACCATGGAGAACAACGCGAAGCCTTCGGACTTCCATCCTCTCCCTTGAGCCGACCGGGGAAGTGCTTGACAAGTTTGATTGCGTTATCATAGACTTTCCCATCCGCCTCATCACCAGTGACTTTGTTGCGTGGTTGCCGGGCCACCGGTGTATTGATCGATCAACCGGCTCACGCTCTCAACGGAATGCTCAATATGTTTCATGGTTTCAGGGGTGCAGGGTTGGCCAAACTCGAACGAGGAGGCCGGAATATGAACCATGTAGGCATTCAGCGGGGAGGCATCATACAACCGGGCTGCAAGAGCCAAAAGGCCCGGCGCCGTCGCGATGTGGGTGTGCATGGGTCCCATGGAAACCGGCAGGTGAATCCGGCTGACCGTGACCTCTTTGGACTCCACGCTCGCATCGAGGAACACGACCGTCTGATAGTCGGCGATATCCTCGGCGAGTTCGGGACCCAGTTGGTGCACCGTCTTGCAATGGACTCTCGGGTATCGATCCGCGATCCTTCGGACGGCATCGATGCCCGCTCCGTCGTCGGCACGAAGGCTATTCCCATATCCTATGATCAGCATACGGTTCATCGGATACGCTCGTCCAGAAGGGTACCGTTCACATCGAACAACTGGAGCTGGAGAGGCATTTGTCCCAACGCATGCGTCGAGCAGGAAAGGCATGGATCGAAACACCGGATGCCGGCCTCGACACGATTCAGCATCCCCTCGACGATGGACTTCCCATCGATATATTGCATGGCGATCTGTCGGACTGTGCGGTTCATCGCAAGGTTATTCTGCGCCGTGGCGATCAGCATGTTGACCTTTTGGAGCACGCCATCGTCATTCACCCAATAGTGATGGAACAGGGTGCCGCGCGGAGCCTCACAGAATCCGACCCCTTCCTCACGGTTGATCATCGCCTTGGAGCGGATGTGTGAGCCGAAGAGCGAAGGATCGTGAAGCAGTTGTTCGATCTTCTCCACGCAAAACAGAAGCTCTATTAAACGGGCATAGTGATAGTAGAACGAGTTATTCATGGCATCCGCGTCACCAGCCATCGCCTTGAACTTTTTTCGTTCCGCTTCCGCCAAAGGCGTCTCGATATAGTCACAGATGTTCACGCGGGCAAGCGGACCAACCCGGTACATGCCTTTCGGGTATCCCAGGGGGCGATAGTAGGGGAATTTGAGATACGACCACGTTTCCGACTGCTCGCCGAAGAAACTTTGATACTGACGCGGGTCAAGTTTATCGGCGACGATATTCCCCCCTCCGTCCATCACCCGCAGCGTCCCATCATAGTACTCAAGCCCCCCATCCTCCGAGACCAATCCGATAAACAACGAACGGAAATTGCCGAAGTTCGGGATGTCGGCCTGAAAGCGGTTATGAATGCCCTTCAGGGTATCCAGCGCGAGCAAGACGGTTCCCTTTGCCTCAGGGATCCAGGCAAGGAGGTGCTCCTTTTTTGAGGTGTCGAACGGGTCACGCACACCCCCTGCAACCGCCCACGGCGTATGAATTTTTCTTCCCCCCAGGACCTCGATGATCTCCTGACCAAATTTCCTCAACCGGATTCCGCGACGCGCAAACTCTTTGTGCTCAGCGAGCAAGCCGAGGACATTCCGCTTCACGGGATCCGAATCGAACCCTAGCAGAAAATCGGGGGATGAGAGATGGAAAAAACTGAGTGCGTGCGATTGCGTCCATTGCGCCAGGGTCATCAGCCGGCGGAGTTTTTCGGCCGTCTCCGGTATGCTGATGGCGAGGATCTCGTCGCCCGCCTTGGCCGAGGCGATGAGGTGGCTGGCCGGGCAGATGCCGCAGATGCGCGAGGTAATCCCGGGCATCTCCCACATGAGCCGCCCTTCACAGAATTTTTCAAAGCCTCGAAATTCGTTGACATGGAACCGCGCGTCGGACACCAGACCCTTGTCATCCAGATGGATGGTGATCTTGGCATGCCCCTCGATTCGGGTTACGGGCTCAATCGTGATCGTCCTGGCCATAGTCTCTATCCGTAGCGCAAATAAGCGTTGGGAAGCACCGGCGTTCTTCCCTCGAGAAGTTCATTGATCGTAAACCAGATCTCATCGGCCGTTGGGGGACAGCCGTGGAGGAAGACGTCGACCTTGATGAACTCATGCAGGGGACGCGCCTGATCCCGCAGTTTCGCGATGGTCACGAAATCGGAGGGAATGGTCGGATCACCGTCGGCAAGCTCGACATAGGCCCGGTGCATGATCTCGTCCGTGCTGAACCGGTTGCGCATCGCCGTGACGTTCCCCGTCGTGGCACAGTCGCCGAACGAAATGACACACCGGGAGTTTTGCCGGATGCGATGGGCGAAGGCTTCATTCTCGACGTTGGTGACCGCTCCCTCCACGAGCGTGACATCCACGTTTTGCGGGAACTCCTTCACATCGGCGATCGGGGAATACACCAGCTCGATCTTGTCGGCCAACTCGATCAACCGTTCATCCATATCGAGAAACGACATGTGGCACCCGGAGCATCCCCCCAGCCAGACCGTTGCAACGCGAGGTTTCATAATGAATTCCGAATTAATGTGATACTTCCACGTGATAGGATCCTTCTTTCCCCTCCACCTTGCGGAACACCAGCAGATCGCCGCGGCGAAGTCCGCTCCACCGGATAAAAAAATGATCATGGGGAAGGTCCGGGCCCTGGCACGTGCAGGCATACGATTCCACCGTTCCGGTCCGATTCTGCGTTCCACCGTCGAGGATCAGCGGCTTGCCCGGATGAGGGAAGAAAGAAAGCCTGTTTTTCAGAACGAAGATATATCCTTCACGCGCTTCCTGCGTGGAGATCCTCCGTCGATAGCTCAATGTCGTTTTCATCGTTTCAACCTTCCTCATGGATGTCGATCCATTCGCGCTTCTGGCGAGCTGTGACAATGTACTTCAGGAAGTCGCGTTTCTTCTCCATCTCCGCGACCGTGGTCCCTTTCTCAATGAGGGCTCCGACGGGACACACCAGCACACATTTGCCGCAGGCGGTGCAGGCTTCCGAGGCTCCCCAGGGATCGTCCAGGCCGGTGACAATCTCACAATGGATTCCCCGGTGAGCGATATCCCAGACATGCGCCCCTTCCACCTCGTGGCAGACCCTGACGCAACGGGTGCAGAGAATGCACCTGTTCCGGTCGATGATAAAGTCCTTATGCGATGCGTCGAGCTCCTTCCGGGGATAGAGGTACGGGACCCGGACGTATTGGAGCCCCACCTCGTATGCAAGGTTCTGCAATTCACAGTGTTCGTTCACGACGCACACGGCGCATTGATGGTTCCCTTCGGACGCCAGGAGCTCGATGATCGTCCTCCGGTTCCGTTGCAGACGTTCGGTGTTCGTGCGGATGACCATTCCTTCCACCGGCTTGGTTGTGCAGGCGGAAACCAGTTTCGATGAACCCTCGACTTCGACCAGGCAGAGCCGGCACGCGCCGACCTCCGAGAGCCCGTCGAGATGACACAGCGTCGGGATGTGAATTTTATGCTGGCGGGCTATCTCCAGGATCGAGTCGCTGTCGTTGCCGCTCAGATGTTCATCATTAATGGTAAGAGTGACAATAGCCATGGTTGTTCCGCGTGTTAAGACACAGTATTGGTCGGCACAAATCCTTCCACGGGTTGCAGGAGTTCTTCGTATTCCTTGCGGAAGAAACGTAACGTCGAGAGGACCGGGTTGGGGGCCGACTGCCCGAGCCCGCACAGGCTTGTTTCCTTCACCATCACGCACAGCTCTTCCAGAAGCTTCATATCCTCGACGGTCGCATTTTTGCTGATAATCTTCTGAAGCAGACCGGCGATGTGGACTGTTCCGACGCGGCACGGGACGCATTTCCCGCACGATTCGTCAGCACAAAAATCCATAAAGAACTTCGCGACGTCGACCATTTTCGATGTGGAATCCATGACGATCAGGCCACCGCTCCCCATAATGGATCCGACACCGGCAAGCGATTCATAATCCACCGGCAAATCGAGGTGCTCGGTTGGGATGCAACCACCGGATGGCCCGCCTGTCTGGGCAGCCTTGAACTCCGTCCCTTCCGGCGTCCCTCCACCGATATCGAAAATGATCGTTCGCAGAGGAATTCCCATGGGAACTTCGATGAGTCCCGTGTTTCGGATCTTTCCGGCGAGGGCAAAGACCTTCGTTCCGGTGCTTTTGGGCGTGCCGATGGCGGCAAACCACTCGCCCCCGTTTCGGATGATCGGGGCGATGTTCGCAAATGTTTCGACGTTGTTCAGGAGCGTGGGTTTCTCCCACAGTCCGCGTTCCGAGGGGTACGGCGGACGTGGTTTTGGTCTCCCGCGACGCCCCTGGATCGATCGCATCAGCGCAGTCTCCTCACCACAGACAAACGCCCCCGCACCAATCCTGAGATCGATCCGGAAACTGAAATTGGAATCGAGGATCCTGTTCCCCAGCAACGAGTTTCGTTCGGCCTGTTTGATCGCGAGCCGGAGTCGTTCGATCGCCAGAGGATACTCGGCACGAATGTAGATGTAGCCCTGTTGAGCTCCAACCGCATAGCCGGCGATCGCCATCCCCTCAAGGATGCGATGAGGGTCCCCTTCCAGAACGCTTCGGTCCATAAACGCGCCCGGATCACCTTCATCCGCATTGCACACCACGTACTTTTGATCGCTCTGGGCTTTCTGCACAATGCCCCATTTCAGGCCGGTGGGATAGCCGGCACCGCCGCGCCCGCGCAATCCACTTTTCCTCAGTTCGTCGATAATTTCGTTCGGCTCCAGTTCGCTCAGAGCCTTCCCCAATGCCTCATATCCTCCCACGGCGAGGTACTCGTCGATGCTTTCGGCATTGATGCGGCCGCAGTTCTCCAGTACTATTTTGACCTGGGAAGCAAAGAACGGTGCAGATTGATCGACAAGATGATCCGGCAGGCTCTCCCCTTTCACAATGTGACGGGTCACAATGTCGCCGGCTGCCGGAGCGTCCACCTGCTGAAAGAGCGTATCGTCCGGCTGAACCTTGACAAGGGGCCCTTCGCCGCAAAGTCCCATACACCCGGTCCCGACGATTTCACACTCCCCCTCAAGTCCGCTCGATTTCACCGACTGCTTCAGCGCCGCCGCGGTCTCCTTGCTGCCGCATGAGATGCACCCGGCCGCGGAGCAATACAGGATGCGCCGTTTTAATTGTCCCTGGCGGTCACGTTCTTCCTGGGAGCGTTCGCGAAGGTCTTCAATCGTCATACGCCGACCTCCTGTTCGGACCGGATCCAGACGTCGACTTTGCCGACGGCCGATTCGCTCGTGAGTTTTCCTGCGACGACATCGTCGAGGACGGCAACCGGGGCAAGGCCGCAAGAACCCACACACCGTGCCGAGATCAAGGAAACTTTGTTATCGTCCGTGGTTGTCCCGAATTTTGTCCCACACCGTCCTTCGACGGCATCCTGAATAGCCGTTGCGCCTTTGACGTAACAGGCTGTCCCCATGCAAAGGACGAAGACATGCTCACCATTCGGTTTCAGCCGGAAGAAGTGGTAGAAGGTCGCCACCCCGTACACCTGGCTTAAGGGCCGCTTGAGCGCCCTCGCGATATAGATCATCAGGTCGTTCTCGAGGAAACCGAAAATTTCCTGGGCGGCGTGCAGGACTTCAATCAGAGCGTCCCCTCTGCCGTGGTGTTTGGTGATGGCACGGTCGAGAAGCTTGAACCTGTTGTCACCGCTGGGGTGCGAGGATTGTTTTGTCGTTGAAGAATCAGTCATAGACGACCCTGGTGATGAAGAACGAAATTGGAACTCGAGCACGGTCTGGACAAGCGCTTCAGGACCGGCTCACGATGAATATTTTGGACCGGAGCCACGCGCACCATTCCTTCACCCCTTGCTTCGAAACACAGGACGTTTCGAAGATCGTGAGCCCGGGATTGATACTGAGAGCGTTCTTGCGCAGTCTCTCAAGGTCGCAATCGACATAGGGAAGGAGATCGATCTTATTGATCAACAGCACTGACGAGTTTCGGAACATCGCCGGATATTTGAGCGGCTTATCGTCTCCTTCCGTGGTGCTTACGACCACCACCTTAACGGCTTCGCCCAGGTCGTAGTTGGCGGGGCAGACGAGGTTCCCCACGTTTTCGATAATCAACAAGCGCACCTCGGCGAGATCAAGATTCGACAAAGCATCCTCCACCAATTGCGCCTCCAGGTGACACGCCCCATGCGTCACGATTTGGACCACCGGTGCTCCGTGGCTTGCGATGCGCCGTGCGTCCAGATCGGTCTGAATGTCCCCCTCGATCACGGCAACCTGCAACTCCCCCTTCAAGTGCTCGAGCGTCCGTTCAAGAATGCTCGTTTTTCCCGAGCCGGGAGAACTCACGAGATTGATGGCGAACGTACCATGCGAAAAGAACAGCGCTCTGTTTCTTCGCGCGATCTCATCGTTCTTCTGCAGTACTTTGCGTTCGATCATGACGATACTCATACGGCTTCCTCCTGTAGGTCTTCCAGCTCAAGATTGACAACCTGAAGTTCTGTGCCTGAACGGATCCTTGTTCTCCCGCTCCCACATTCCCCGCAACATGATATCCCGGTGTCGTTCGTCGAGGTTTGTCCGCATGTTTCACATTCCACCACAAACGGAATTTTTTCGATCTCCATACGCGCCTCTTCCAATGGTGTTCCCGATACGAGGGCGCTGAACGAAAATTCCAGGGAGTCGGGAACTACCCCTGCCATGGCGCCCACCTGGATCCGCACGACGCGCACATTGGCCCAGTTCACCGGCGGGACAGCCTGGTGGATCGTTTCAATGATATTCTGGGCAAGAGCAAGTTCATGCATAGGTCTTCACGCCGCAACCCGGTGGTTCACTTCGTCGATCGCTTCAACGATGAGCGGGAAGTAACGGTCGACAGCGCACTCCAGGGAATTCCGCAACCCGCAGACACCCTCCTGATTGTCCCTGCACGAGACACAGATCCCGGAACGGAGTTCGTGAACATAGTCATGGAGCGAGTCACTCTTGACGGCATTGACGACGCCGACGATCTCAGGCATAAATCTGTTCAACGCACAATCTTCCCACTGCTGGGTTCCACAGATGCCCCGGCCGGTTCGATCGATGCAGTGGGCGCAGATTTTTGTTCTGATCGACTGCTCGTAAACGTTCATCGGTATCATAAGAAACCCTCCTGAACATGTGGTGGGATTCGTTGAACATCACCGGAGGGAAGTCTTGCCTCGGTGTAGAGTTTCCCTACAAGGGGCAATTATTGTACCGCCTGGAAACCGCCAGGAACGGTAAGAAAGGGAGGGTTTCTTCTCAGAATTGAGAAGTCGAAGAGAGTGGTTCTTGAAGAATGGGAAGATTAGGGGTTTGACGCCCGGAGGGGAGAATGAAGCCTAACAGGCTGTGGAAAAAGAACAAATCAGCCACAGCCGGAGGCGTGCTGATGAAGCACGCGTAGCGTGCAACAATCTCTTTATTTGCAGCCGCCTGTTATCTCACCAAGACGAGTTTTTTGGTTTCCATGAATGAGCCAGCCTGCAAGCGATAGAAATACAGACCGTTGGCCATCTCCCGGGCATCAAATATCACCGTATGCCTGCCGGCCCACTTCCGTTCATTAACTAATTCGACAATTTCCCTGCCGAGCAAATTGTACACTCTCAGCACTGCCAGTTCTTCCCGCGGCAGGTAAAACTGAATGAAGGTCGTCGGGTTGAACGGGTTGGGATAATTCTGGTACAAGGCAAAGCTTGCGGAGGGTGACTCGGAATCATGGCTGTATGTCGCCGATTGTGGTGCAGCGATCCAATGCACGATGGCAGTGTCACCCGCGCTGCATACATACGTGGATGTACCGACGCAAGAATTTGAGGTGACAAAAGTACCTGAGGCAAACGTCCCGAAAGAAAACTTTCCGCCTGAAATTGGGAGGGGGAAGTACAATGACAGCTCTTTGATGGTCCCGCAAACCGGACTGCCGAACTTGATGGCAAGGGAATCGACAGCTGTTCGGCTGGTGTTGACAGTAAATGTAACGGTTGTAGTCCCCTGGACGCCCACCCATTTTCCGGCAATCGGTTGAGCCAGTGCGGAATGCCACTGACAAGGGGCAACAGCAAATACTACCATCACCAACGCATAGGTAAACCTATTCATACATGCTCCGTGTTGATGTCAGTTGATCGCACATTCCAAACTGTGTCTGTTGAACATGCGTGGTGAGTGCGCATGACTCCGTACACTAAAGCCGTGAGATGGTCGCTGCATCTCTCCTCGTCCGGAGCCGATCTCTCTGAGAAAGCCGGTGCCACGTCTTCCCCATGGTACTTCGAACGGTCAAATCGGCCGGTCATTCACCCATAAACCTCACGGGACTATGCCACTTCCAAAATACCACCGGAATCCCACGCTTCCGCTGATGCCTCCGATACCCAGTTCCATATCGATATTCGGATCTGAAACGGGGCCTCCGGATTGTGTGATTTTCAACAAATCATCGCCGTTATATTTTGTGAAGGAGTACAGCACGGAGCCCACAACGCTAAGATTCGTCGATGCCAACGGCATCTCAAATCCACCCCCCAGAACAAATCCAATAACCGAATCATCTCCCTCCGCTCTCCATGTATCGCTGTTGGTCACAAAACCCGGCTGGACAACGGAGGTAAAATCCTCCAGTTCTGCTGCGATCGACGCAAATTCGACACCAGCGGAGAGGAACGCACCCGAAAGCATTTCCGGTGAATAGACGCCTATAACACGGACCAGGCTCTGCGTATATTCCATCTCGAATGTTTTCGCAATGCGTAGGCCCTGGACATAGACCGAAGTGAAGGTTTGATCCTGCTCTCCATCCTTTGTCATAAAATAGGTATAGGTTCCCTCCAGAGCGAGTTCAGGGAGGATCCGATATCCGACCACCGGAGAAAACCCATATAAGATCTTGTTGGACCATGCCCATCCACCCGGGTACTCAAAATTGACGGACGTCCGAAATTGCGTTTCCGATGTCGTCATGTTGAAGAACTTATCCGTCACTTCAATGTCGTCGTTTTTATACTCTCCGCTCCCGTTCATCATCAAAGCGGAGAAACTTCCGCCCACATAGAAGCCGCTTCGTACCTGCTGTGCAAGAAGGTCCGAGGTAAAAAAAACAACAGCCAAGAGCACTAACGGGAATATTTTCATGGACGTCTCCTCAAGAAATATGGTTATCCTGTGGATTACCGACAAACACCATGGGCCGACCCGCGCACGACACCGTTCTCAAGTTACTGCGTTGACTTTGTCGCCTGCCATGTTCCCGCCGCCACGGGCGTTCCGCCCGACCCCATGATCAAATAGCCGCCGCAAATGAGCACATAGGAGCCTGAGTATTTGTCGTACGACCCTTCGGTGGAAGACGGGGATGAGAAGGTTGTTCGCACCGTTGTGTAGAGCGTTGACCCGGGAAGCTGAGCGGGAACCGCAAATGTCTGGGATTGGATCGCAATAACGGTATCGCTGAAGAACGTCCCGGTGCAGGTTCCCATGGGGGTTGAGACACGAATTCTCACGCTCAGGCTGTCTATTTTTCCATCCTGGGTGACGCGAAAGAGAAGAGGAAGATTCTGGCCCGTAGTCCCTTGCCACATGCCAACATAGGGGCTTATTGTCGGACCGGAGACGGGAGAGTCATCATCGTCTTTATCGCATTGCGAAAAGATCAAGCTACTGAGGACAAGCGTGAGTATAAGGGAGCGGTTTCGGCACCTTGGTAGAATGCGCATGGCAATACCTCGTTGTAGTGATTGACCATTCACCGAAGACTTCTACTCCTTCTTCGCAACAAAAAGGCGGCATTTCTTTCTCAGGGAGAACGGAGAAAACCCGTCTTGCGCGCCCTGTCCCGATATCCTCTTCTTTTCACCTCCTCCTTGCTCTGAGGCTGCTTCTTTTCCACGTCCCACAATGCTGGTCCCAGCTCCCGCTGACAGCGCGGGCAATAGTAGAACGCTATGTCGTTCATCGTCACGTTCTCGATACATGCAAGGTGGTAAGTCCGGCCACACAGTGTGCAGAGGGCCGCGAGCCTGGAGGATGTGCTTGGAACCCATTGGCGACAGCGTGTGCCAAGCTTCGTGGGAAATTGCACTGCCGGTGCACCCTTGGTGCTTTGCTCAAATTGCGCCACGATAACAAACGCTTCTTTTCCACAAACTTCGCACCGGGCATCCCGGGTCGTAAAAGTTCTCAGATCTTCGATTTCTTTTCCCCGCCACAGGAAAAATCCGGGGCAGGACCGATCGCCTGTCCCTTCGAAAACCCGGACGCGCTTTGGTTTTTTCTTTTGGACATGCATCAGACTTCCCCTGCATTCATGCGTTGGCACGAAGCGTTGTCTCAGGATTGCGCCAAGCCGACGATCGTTACGTGCAGGTGAGAGAAGGTGAGGAGAAGGATGTTTTCCTGGCAGGTCCCACCGGAGACGGAGACGAGCACCGCAGATTCACATGGAGGGCTCTGCTTGAGGATACTATCATGCGGGGTGAAGCGCAGAGGACTATTTTTGACACAAAAAGACATCGGGATTTCCCTGAAACACAATGGAAAATCCCGATTTCATACATCATTCCCGATTCTGATACACGATGGGGTAACTTATCGGGCAACAGGAGTCGGTTCCATTACAAATGAAGTCCCGTTCCAGTACCGCACGCTTTTCCGAAGACGGTCATAGAAAGCATCGTCGAGCGGTTTTTGGATCTTCCCCTCATGCTGATATTGCCGGTACATGCCCGTAAAAAAGTCGGACCCACGCACAGAAACACATTTCATGGACAGATCGAAATAGTAGTATAAGGTAGGCCGTTGGTCCCAGAGAGGTTCCAGGACGACCGCCTCTATGGTACTGTCGGTACGGATCGTAAGGTTTAGTGCATGATTCGTGACATCCGCCCATAGCGGTTCCAACTCCGTCGAAGGGAACAGTACATAGTAGCGTTCCTTCCCCCGGGAAATCCCCTCCGGAATAAATTCCGGGGGGGATGGGGCGTACCCTTCTATTGTTCGGGGGTCCAGGACCAGAAGGCATGCGCGTCCAAACCGGTTATTTTGCCCTGCAAACAGGAGCTCTCGCACTCCATCACCATCCAGGTCCTGCTGTGCGAAGTACGGCACGGCGCCGGGATGCCAGTACTCTCCAACAAATGATCCATCGATGGCGTTCAGGCGAATGAGGACGTTGGGAAACCATGGATGATGCGTCGCCTGAAGGATAACGTCCATTTTGCCATCCCGGTCGAAATCATCGACAAGCATGAGACTGACCCTGTAGTCGTCGGCATACTGGACACCGCCGATCGTCATGTCTCGGTGGACTTCATATTGCCATCGTTGTGTGCCGTCTGCATTATAGCATATGATTGAATTCTTTCCGGGAATTTCCTTGTCGCTCACCATTATCCATCCGAAAATCGCGAGCACTTCATTCGTCCCGTCGCCATCCACATCAACGGCTGTGAGTGCACGGTCCGGATGGCCTGCGAGCCAATCGGGCATGCGCTTGACATCATATCCTTCACCGATGTGTTTGCGCCAGAGTTCCGCGCCTTCGTCATCATACGTGATAAGAAATTCCTCCTTCGCCCGGGCGTAGGAAGGAACAGATGCTCCGCCGCCAATCTTCGGAACCACCAGAGCAAGCGCCAGTATCAGGGCGGCAAATCCCACAGACCAGCGCATAGGGTACTGACGAACCGACTCTTTGAAGGTCACCAGGAACGATTGGTTGACACGGCCAAGCGGTCGACGGGGAGGTTCGGGAGTGAGAAAGTGTTCATGGTGAAAAATCGTCAGCCCCTCCCCAACTTCATGAGATCTGCCGGCCTGGAGTTTTTCAGCCTCACGATAATATCCTACTGCTTCCCGGTACAACGCGTTGCATCCCGGGCATTTGTTCAGATGAGCTTTGATCTCGCTGCGCCGACCGCGCAACGATTCCGACTTGATCACGTAAAGCTCGATCGTCCGTTCGTCGAGGTGTTCCTTAGTTTTCATTGTTTCCCTGAACCTGTAGACCTCTGTGAATCTTCCGCCTTCTCTTTATGTATACTTGCATGCGTACCCCCCAACAGATCAAGCATGTCTGAGAATGGATCGCATCCTGGCTTTTGCAATTTTTGCAAGATATTCAAGGCTTGTCCTATGCTGCGCTTTGTACATCGCTTTGGTAAGGCCGGGTATATGTTCTTTCAAATGCTCAAAGTAGTTACGGCCGGCACCCCCTTCGCAGGCAAATTCATCCAGCAAGATCCCGCGAACGGCCGAGAGGTATGTACTTCGGAGGCCTGTTTCTTCACCCCCGGCTGCGTTTCTTCGATCTTTCCTTCCTGCAAGCTCATGACACACCTGGTCGGCTAACTGCTGAACATCCATGGACTGGACAACCCGGCCTGCTTCACTGACTTCGGCCTCCTCCGCAGGTCCCCAACCGAGCGTGTACACTTCCTTGAACATCAAAGCCACCTGTACCAGTGAAATGCATCGTTGATAGTGATCCTGCTCGCACATAATCCAGTGGACCTTTTTGAGCATCACCGGAAGCGAGTCATGGAGAAGGACAATCTGAAAAAACTGCTGACGGAGAAACTCCACAGTCAATGGTGCATGACCGGGCAACGTATCGATGTTCCTGGGATAAAGGCAGGCCTCACCGAAACGGTGGTTTTCCTCGAACAGTTCGCTTTTGTGGACGGCGATTTCCAGGTTACGCAGAATCTTTCCCAGAACGGGGTCGACTTCATTGTACAGCCGAAGGATCCCCGAATGGACTTTCATAAAGACCAGCTTCCTGAGACCTATGAGCAACTCATCGTCGGTCAATGTCGAAGAGGTCATGCTGTAGCCCTCAAAGAACGTTGTGACGCTGACGAAAGCTCCTGCGCCATCCCGACGAAAGAGATCTGCCAGGCAGTCAATAACCACATCCCGTTCCTTGAGTCCGATGATATCCAGGTTCAACTTGCCAGAGACAATTTTCTTCCGGATGAGGGGGAGGGCAAGAATGGAGCAGAGTTGAACACACTCGCGAACATCCTCAGACGTGTAGGTCTTACGGATGATGCGGAGGAGTGATGTCCGCTGGGGAGTTGACAGTTTCATAACAGAGCCACGAACAAAGGCTGGCTGGTGCCTTCGGCCCTTCACCGTTACGACGTGAGGGTCGCCCGGGGAAAAAAAAACAGGCGTCAGTGTGTTGGTTTCGTAGATATTCCTCGTACCGGTGGAAGTGGGTTGAATTTGCGTTAGGGGTGGAGAATCCCAAACTCGCGCAACACTTTCTCCGCCTGTGCAACCTCCTGACACGGCACCATGATCTTTATCTCGTTGAAGATCATGTCGTCCGTCCCACCCAGGGAAATGGGACTTGCTTTGTGTGAAAACACCAGAGGGTGGAAACCGGCCTGCTCCAAACGTGCATTCGCAACCTGCGCCTGGGTCTCATCACCGACGCCGAAGATCCTGACCATCCCTTCCACAATCTCGTACCCCAGGTGCTTCCTGCAAAGATACAAGCCGCGCACCCAGCCTCCACACTCCGCACAGAGTGGCTCGGCACAGATAATACAGACCCCCTCCGCCGGCGCGTTATGATGGTGCACACAGGCAATGTTGGCGTCAAAAATGTCTCCGCAATGGGGACAAAAGTCATCCGTTTTCAAGACCTCATGCCTGCACACACTGCAGATCAGATGTTCCCTCTCCGATTTGAGCATGGATCGTCCCTTTCCAAAGGTCTCAGTCGACTATGAGTTTCCTAAATGGGTGTTCGCCGGAGCCGCGGGGCATTTTCCGATGGCTCTCCAAACCCATCGATGGAGTTTGTGGTACGACTTCACCGGCTCGGCATACATCAGGATACACTGTCCGTGAATAACGCTGATTCCATGGGCTTCACAATACCGGAGAGCCGCTTCGGATTCGGATCCCTGCTGGATCCAGAGGCGGCGAATGCCGGCCTCGTTTGCCTCGCGCACCACCTGCGCCGTTTTATAGCTTGGCGTCATGATCAATGCGTTTTCCACTTTTTCAGGCAACTCAGCAAACGAATGGAAGCAAGGCTCACCGTCAATCGTACCGGTGTGGGGATTGATCGGATACGGAAGATACCCGCGTTCTCTGAGCATCGTGTATGCGGTGCGGCTGAACTTGCCGGAAAAACGGGAGAGCCCGACAAATGCCAGTTTTTTTTGCGACATGAAGTCATGAATCGCCGCTTGTGTGGTCATACAGTTTCCATCCTTTCTGACTCTTTGTGGCAACGGTCTCTTCCCTTCCGGCAATCTTCTACAATTTCGTTGTTTCTGCCGATTGAAGCGATTGAATATCGTTGACAATCAATGCGGCCACCTGCGTCATCGCGCGCTCCACTTCGTAGGAGAGGCCCTCTCCCATCTCGTACTTCTTCCCCTGAATCCCATAGACGATGATGTTGGACGGAAGCTCTCGCAGTGTCCGGGAAAGCTCGACGGCATGCGCCACGCCGAACTCGTGCGAGGACCGGAAGATATTCATGGAAAGCGGGTGCGCATTCGCCTCGATTCTCCGGATCGCGCCTGCTTCCTGCTCTCCCACCATCGCGTCGATGAGAATGACGGACTCGGCCGTTTTCCAGAGGCTCATCAGCTCGCCCCCTTCTCCCGAGGCTTCGACGACGTCGACGCCGGGCATTTCGAGGTCATTGATCATGCGGGCAACGACCAGACCCGCCCCGTCGTCGCTGCGGAATTCGTTGCCGACGCCAACAACCAGCACGCTGTGAGGGTTGTTGATCATCGAGAATTTCATAGCATCCTCCCCTGTTCTACGATTCGTCGATCTCCAGTCTGAGAAAATGGGTTGCGCATGATATGCACGGGTCGTAGTTCCTGACCGCCTGCTCACACTGCCAGGAGATGCGTTCGACGGTTTGTGAGATCAGTTTCGGAACCAGCCTCGCCAGATCTCCCTCGATGCTTTTCTGATTTTGGGAGGTTGGGGGGACGATCTTGGCGTCGCGGATCAAGCCATTGTCGCTCACGAAGTACCGGTGGTAGAGGATGCCGCGGGGAGCTTCGGTACACCCGTATCCCATTCCGGCGCGGGGCATGACTTCCACAGACGGTTGCGGAGGCGGCTCATACTCACGAATGATCCGGAGAGCCTCCTCGCACGCATACATCGTCTCCAAAGACCGCACCACGATGCCCAAAAAGGGATTGGTGAGGGGAGGAACCATCCCCAGTTCCTCAGCGAGGTTTTGAACGGCAGGTGTGAGCCTGTCAAAATTGAGGTTGTAGCGGGCAAGGGGTCCGACGAGATAAGCGCCCCGCTCCTTCAGAACTGAATGGAGCGCGTTCGAATGTTGAACATGTTCCTCCGCAAAGTGCACTTCATATTCGCTCACGTCAATATCGAGCCCCTTGTTGGAAACGATGCGCCCCTCATTGAACGGGTATTCCAGCGGATGGCGCAATGCCACGAACTCATAGTCGTACGCATACTCCGGAGCCTCCAGGGTTGCGGTCCATCGGACGGTCTCCTCGGCAGCCCCCCGAGCCCACTCCAGACCCGGCACCAAGGCCTCCAGTTCCTGCCTTGACGGGGATTTATAGAAGCCCCCCACCTTCACGTTGATCGGGTGGATCTCACGTCCGCCAAGGACGTTGACGATGTCGTTCCCCGCCTTCTTCAGTCGCAGCCCGCGTTTGACCGCCTCGGGATAGTCCTTCGCCATCCGGATAGCGTCCTCGTAGCCGAGAAAGTCCGGCGCGTGCAGGAGATACACGTGAAGAGCGTGGCTTTCAATCCACTCACCACAATACAGAAGCCTTCGGAGCGCCCTCAATTTCCCCTCCACCTTGGTGCCGAAGGCGTACTCCATGGCATGGACCGCGCTCATTTGGTAGGCAACCGGACAGATCCCACAAATGCGCGCCGTGATATCGGGAGCCTCCGAGTAATGGCGCCCCCTGAGAAATGCCTCGAAGAAACGGGGAGGCTCGAAAATTTTGAACTTCACATCCTTCACGGCACCGTCTTTGACCTTGATGTACAGGGCGCCTTCTCCTTCGACGCGGGCAAGGTAGTCCACCTTGATCGTCTTATTCCTCATGCGCTTCACTCTCCTTCCTGAACGCTTCCGCGTAGGCGTTGAATCCCCTGAAGAGGCGGAGCAATTCTCCATCGCTCATCCCCTGCTTCATCCACCATTCACTGATCGACGCGGTATTCGGCGTTTCTTTCGGACCATAGCACCCGAAACAGCCGCGATGATAGGACGGGCACAAGGCATCGCACCCGGCCTGCGTCACCGGGCCAAGGCATGGAGGACCATGGGACACCAATCCACAGATGATCCCCCTTCGCTTGCATTCCATGCAAACGCTGTAGCTCGGGATGTTGGGTTTCCGTCCGTTGAGAAACGCGTTCACGACTTCCAGCAGCTGAAGCTTATTGATCGGGCAACCGCGCAGCTGAAAATCGACGAACACGTGATCGGCAATGGGAGTGGACTTTGCGAGTACCTCGAGATAGGACGGACTCGCGTAAACGAGCGATGTGAAGGATTTCACGTCCTTGAAATTACGGAGCGCCTGGATGCCGCCGGCGGTTGCACAAGCTCCTATGGTCACCAAAAACTTCGATGATCTGCGAACCTGATGAATGCGCTCGGCATCATGAGGGGTCGTGATGGATCCCTCGACAAGCGACAGGTCGTACGGTCCCTTTGCCACTGCCCGGGAGGCTTCAGGGAAATTGGCGATATCGACTTCGGCTGCGACATCGAGCAGTTGATCCTCACAGTCAAGGAGACTCAACTGACACCCATCGCACGATGCAAACTTCCAGACAGCAAGTTTTGGCTTTCGTTTCTGCTTCATGTCAGATCTCCCACTTCGCGAGAAGGTCTTTGACCCGATCATAGGAAAACACCGGGCCATCCCTGCAAACAAACTCGGGCCCGAACTGGCAATGCCCGCACAATCCTATTCCGCACTTCATGTTACGTTCCATGGAGAGATAGATACTCGAGTTCACCAATCCCCGTTTTTGCAGTTCCAGGATGGTGAACCGCATCATCACTTCCGGGCCACACACCATGGCGACGGCACTCATAGGGTCGAACGGGGACTTGGAGATAAGATTGGTGACGACCCCGACATTGCCACGCCAGGGACGGAGGGCGCGATCGACGGTGACGTAGACCTCGAGATCGAATCGCGCACGCCAATGTTCCAGTTCCTTGCGGTACAAAATATCCGCCGGACTGCGTGTTCCGTACAACAACACCACCTTTCCGAACTTCTCGCGGTGGGAGAGAACCCGGTACATTGCCGGTCTCAAGGGCGCAAGTCCGATGCCCCCTGCTACAAAGACCACATCACTCCCCTGGACGAGATCGACCGGCCAGTTCGTTCCGAACGGTCCACGCACTCCAATGACATCACCCCGCCGAAGCTTCCGCATCGCCTTCGTGACGGTCCCGACTGAACGCGTTGTGTGGACCAGCGTCCGGGGCTCATCGGGGTTTCCGCTTATGGATATGGGTATTTCTCCGATGCCGACCATGTACAGCATATTAAACTGGCCGGGGTTAAACGGCAATTCACTCGTTCCGTTCATGGAGGAAAGCTCGACCGTGAATGTATCGAGCGTCTCCTGTCGCAAACTCTGGACACGGTACGGTTTCGGTATCATCGGATGTTCAACCGTCAGAGTGCTCATAGAGACGCCTTGTTCAGGTCGTGCTGTAAAGATCAAGCAACTGGAGCCGCATCGCCTCCAGTCGGCGCTCAAGAATGTCGGAAAATCTCTTCAGGAGTTTGTAACCGAGATCGAGATCCGCCTCGCACTTTGTCCGCAGGCACTTTCCATCGAGGGCAATGGCCCGCGTCAGTTCCGTGGCTCGCGCGTCGAAATGCCAACGATAAGGAGCAAACAGCCACGACCACCCCAGGATATCACCTTCCGAAAGCGTCTGGATCTGAACGATCCCTTTGCCCGGGACGTGTAACTCGATGGTCACCCGGCCGCTTCGAATGATAAAAAACTGCGTTGCCTCTTCACCTTCCCGGCACATCATCGCATCAGCGTCGAACCGGACATTCATGGCGCAGCCAACGAGTAGATCCAAGTCTTTCTGATCCAGACCCTGCAGGAAGGGGTGTTGCGTAAGAATGGGCTCGAGGTTTTCCATGAATACCTCCTATGGATGGGGAAGAACAGTTTGATGATTCTCGCGGATCGCACGGGCCTCTTCCGTGATGTCGATCCCAACCGGACACCATGTTATACATCGGCCGCACCCGACACACCCGAAATCGCCGTACTGATCGACCCAACTCGACAATTTATGGGTCACCCACTGGCGGTATCTGGATTTCGGCGTTGCACGGACGCTCCCGCCATGGATGTACGAGAAGTCCATGGTGAAGCAAGAATCCCATTTCCGCACTCTCTCGACATTCTTGCCTGTCAGGTCCGTCACGTCTTCCACGGTCGAGCAGAAACACGTCGGGCAGACCATTGTGCAGTTCGCGCATGTAAGGCAGCGTCGCGCGACCACATCCCAGCGCGGGTGCTCGGGATTGTCAGCCAGGATTTCCTTCAGGTGATCCGTTTCGAGCGTACGCCCCATCAACGCGCGGGTCCGGACGGACGCCTCCTCAGCGGCGAGGATCTCCTCCGGGGCCGCTTTCCTCCGGTCAAGCTCCCGCATGACCTCCGCCCCTTTCTCACTACCTGAATTGATCAGAAAGTACGCTCCCTCTTTCTGTTCCATCTCGGTCAAGGCCATGTCGTATCCGGCCTTTGCCGTCGGCCCCGCCCCCATCGATTCGCAGAAACACGTTCCGCCAGCCTTGGTGCAATTTACCACGACCAGGAAGAGCTGTTCCCGCTGCGCCTTGTAGTACGAATCAATGTACCGATCACCCAGGAAAACCTTGTCCAGCAATGTGAGGGCTTGCAAGTCGCAAGGCCTCACACCGATGAACGCGAGTTTCCTGGGCTGCGGAGGGGTGTCTGGAGCGGAAGTCTCATTGGTGATCCGGAATCCGTCGGAAGTCTTGACGGCTTTGAAAAGGGTCAGCACGGGGGGAACAAGAAATCTTTTCCAGGAAACGGGACTGAGGACGTATCCGAAGTAGAAGTGATCATTTCCGGATTTCAGGCGGTACGTGGCAGGACTCTGCTCGTCGGTAATCCCCATCGGAAGGTCTGAAGCTGAGCGTATTTCGTCACAGACAATGGCCCCATTGCGAGCGGTGGGGCCTATCGTCACATATCCTCGACGCTGGAGGGCCTGGAGAAGGGAATCGATGACAGAATGTTCTATCCGGTCCATCGGGGAATCCTTCATGAATGGGGAGGAAAAAAGGTGGATCTCCCGGGATCTGGAGGTCAATTGTTATTCCACAATTGGACGGGGAAAAATCGAAGAAAGCGGAGAGTTTTGGAGGACTCTTCGTCGTCAGGTTCTTAAACGTGGTAAGCGCGTCTTAATTCTGGGAGGGAAAAATGTGTGGCAGAAATGATAGCCGGGGGAGGACAGGCGACGGCTCCTGACCCATCCGGCGAAGGGAAACACAGAGGGGAACGGTACGTTACACGCTTCCGTCGCTACTTGAGGCCAAGCTTTTTTTTCATTTGCTGGTGGACATCGTACCCCTTGTTCATCCCGGCGCGAAGTTCCATGGCGATCTTCCGCGCCTGGAGCCGGTCCGGCATTTCTTTTTCGAGCTCTTGTTCCAGTCGGCCGGAGAGGTTTTTCAACATTTCACACGCCTTCTCCATGGATGCCTGCTCCGCACGCACCCGGGTCGATTGGTCCTTGTTATACAGTTTCTTGATCGCCTGCAGCCGCTGCTCCATCAACCGGAGATTTTTCACCACCTCTCCGGCATGAGCCCGGGCAAGATCCGTGTTCAAGTCCGACTGACTTGTTTCCTCCACCACCCTGCCGGCGTGGCCGCGAACATTCTTGCAATCCCGAGTCAGCAATTCCTGCTGTTGCGCTAGGTCCGATGCCTGCGCGATCGTAAGACTGGGAAGGAATGCAAAGAGAATACACACGCGCACAGTGTTCATGGTATCTCCTCCTGATGAATGAGAGGAATGACAATCATGTCTTCCCCTCCTTGTGTTTGACGACCTCCGCTTCCTGAATAAAAATAACCTCCTCTGCGATATTGGTGGCGAGGTCCGCAACCCGTTCAAGGTCAATACTGATCCCGAACAGGGCGAGGGCACGGCGGACCTCGTTGGGGCGCTGCTCTACGACAGACGAGAGGGCGGTCGTCACCTGCCTGTGTAACCCGTCCATCTCATCGTCGCGCTGTTTCACGGCGGCGGCAAGACGGCTGTCGCCGTACACAAAGCTGTCGATGGCCTCCTTCAACATGTCGCGCGCGATCACTCCCATCCTGGGGATATGGACAAGCGGCTTGATCATGGGAGCATCGGCAAGTATGATGGCCGCTTCTGCAATATTGACTGCATGGTCGGCAACGCGTTCAAGGTCATTGTTGATCTTCTGCGCCGAAAGGATCGAGCGCAGATCCGCCGCGACCGGCTGTTGCAGGGCGAGCATTTCCAGGATATGCTTGTCGATCGTCACCTCCAGGGCGTCAACCTCCCTGTCCTTGACGATCACGACCTGGGCACGGCTGGTGTTCTGGGCCTGCAGTGCTTCAAGGGCCTTCCCGAGCATTTCCTCAGAAAGCGTCGCCATCTGCAGGAGCAGACGGTGAAGTTCCTCTTGTTGATGGTGGAAGACCGGTGACTGGGTCCCTTCCCCTCTTTTCAGGATTTCCTCGGGCATGGAGTCCTTTCGCTATGCATTCTGGTGATGGGCAACGCGGCCTGTTCTGGGGGTCCCACCCACCTTACACCCCATGCACTGCTGGGTGTGGGGCACAATCTGAAGGCGCTCTTTGTCGATCAGCTCGCCGCAGAGCACGCAATACCCGTACTCTCCCTGGTCAATCCTGTTCAGCGCTCCATCCAACGCCCGGAGTATTTTGGTCTGGCGACTGATCATGGCAGCGTTCTGTTCCTGGGCAACTGCGCCGAAGGATCGCTCCACAAAGCTCGCTCCGACCCCCTGCGAATGATCCACCTCTCCCCCCCCTGACGGGGAGTGCGACGATTCAGCCAGAGCGGCCAAATCCTGCAGGAATCCTTCGCGCATTTCCTGGATGATCGCCCGAAAATGCTCCAATTCGGCCTGTGTAAAGCGTTTTCTTGTGTCAGTCATGGTTATTCTCCGTCCTCAGTCTTACGTTCTGAACGCCGAAATTAGATACCGACGCTCCGGGTTGTTTCTCTGGCGTGGGGGGAAGCCCCGGACTTCTGAGCCTGCGCTCTTTCAAGCCGCGCGTCTTCCCGGGGGTCGGCTAGAGTCCGTCGGATGAGTCCCGTCCTCCTCCGACTCTGGTCCACCAGGCTCTTGCAACCGTGTATGAGCGCAGACGGGACAAATCCAGGATCCCCGGCTATTTCCCCGCTGATGGAGAAACACCATCAGGGCATTGCAGACGGGGCAGAGTCTATTGAGTAAGACGTTCATGGCTTTCTCCTCCTTTCTTCATCGCACAGTACCCACTGAACGGATCACTTGCCGAACGCCCCGGATTGTCAATCCAGGAAATAAAAAAACCAACACCCTTGCCGCCCACGCGGCGCTTTGGTGTTGGTTTGATGAAAACCGCGGCGTACGCGTGTCAGGGGGGATATGGGATACGTTCGTGCATGCGTGCTTGTTCCTTGAATACGTTCTTACGTAATCTACACAACCTGGAACATCGAGTCAAGCAAAACCGGAACAATCGGAACTTCAGACAACACTATCGTCTGAGCTCCGCTCCCAGGACTCGTGTTCCTCGCCGGCCATCGACTCCGGTTGCGCGATCTCCGCGATAATCGGATGCACGAGTCGGTCGTACTCCGTAAACTTCATCCTGATGGAATCGGAATGCGTGCAGGCATTGAACACAATCTCATCATCGTCGGCGAGCGATTTATCGACAATCACCGGAAAGCCGTACAGGTTGCCAAACGGCGGCATCGCGCCAATTTCGCAGTCCGGAAACAGAAGATCCAAATCCTCTTCGTGCGCCAGGTGCACGTGATGCACTTCGAGCGCACGTTTCAGGAGTCGCTCGCTTAACCGCTGGTCCCCCTGCAACACCGCCATCCAATACACCTGCCCTGCTTTCACCAGCAGCGTTTTGGCAAGCACCGTGTCCGGAACGTGGGTCACCTGCGCAACGGCGTGAGCGCTGAATGCCGGCACGTGCCGAAGGAGACGGAACTCAACATTGTTTGCGGTCAAATAACGAATGAGATCATACGTCTTGGCCATGATGTTCCTCCATGTGATTGATCGGTGGTGCGGTTCTTTCTTTCTCTCCGACCTCTCAGCGCCGGGGCAGCCCGTACAAGGGTCAATGCGTTACGGGTTCCTTCACCGTTTCCTTTCTCGATCCGCCATTGTTTTTGCCTGCCGCGACGACCGGGCGGACTTGCGATTCGAACACCGCCATCGCTGTGATATTGACGATATCGTTGACCTCCACTCCGGGGGTGAGCAGGTACACGGGTTTCCGAATCCCCATGAGGATTGGGCCGATGGCCGTCGCGCCCCCCAACTTCGCGAGCAGTTTATACGCGATGTTTGCGGAAGTGAGACCCGGACAGATCAAGACGTTCGCCGCGCCCTGAAGTGTGCTGAACGGGAACAGTTCGGACAGGATTTCAGGCGAAACCGCGGTGTCCGCCATGATCTCACCATCGATCATAAGGTCGGGCGCGCGCTGTTTCACCAGCCTGGCCGCCTCGCGCATCTTGTCCGTAAAGGGATGCTTGGTGCTTCCAAAGTTGCTGAAGGAGAGCATGGCAACCCGGGGTTCGATATCAAGTTGTCTGACCTTTTCCGCGGTCAGGATGGCGATATCGGCGAGGTCTTCCGCCGTGGGGTCGATATTGATCGTCGCATCGGCAATAAAGATGGTCTGGTTCTTGAACACCATCATATACAGGCCGGCGATCGTCCGTACACCCTCCCGTTTTCCGATAATCTGGAGGGCCGGCTTGACCGTCTCGGGATAATGGGTCGTGAGGCCCGAAATCAGCCCATCGGCGTCCCCATGCTGCACCATCATCATACCGAAGATATTGTGGGTCTTGATGAGCCGGTCGGCGTCGAACTTCGTAATCCCTTTGCGCTGGCGCATGCCATAGTAAGCCGCCACGTACTGGTCGTGCTTCATGGATTTGGAGGGATTGATGATCTCCACCCCCTCCATTTCAATACCCAGTTCCTTCAAGCGCTGCATGATGAACGTTCTGCTGCCGAGAAGAATGGGGCTCGCAATCTTCTCCTCCACCAGGATGTGCGCCGCCCGCAGGATCGTGTCCTCCTCGCCTTCCGGGAAGACGATTCGCTTTGGCGATTGCTGCGCCCGGCTGATGAAGAAGCGCATCACCTCGCGGGACTTCCCGAGCCTTGCTTCCAGCGAATCGCGGTAAGCGTCCATGTCCTTGATCGGCGTTCGGGCCACGCCGGTTTCCATAGCTGCCTTGGCAACCGCAATGGTCTCCCTCAACAACACCCTCGGATCAAATGGTTTCGGAATGATGTAATCCTTGCCGAACTCGATCCTCTTTCCACCATACACTCTCATGACCGAGTCAGGCACATCCTCTTTTGCCAGCTGCGCGAGGGCATGAGAGGCTGCAATCTTCATCTCTTCATTGATCGATGTCGCACGGACATCCAGGGCGCCGCGGAAAATGAAGGGGAATCCGAGGACGTTGTTCACCTGGTTCGGGTAATCAGAACGTCCGGTCGCCATAATAATATCATCCCGTGCACCGACAGCCTCGTCATAGGTAATCTCGGGATCAGGGTTCGCCATCGCAAAGACGATGGGCTTGTCCGCCATGGATCGAACCATCGCCGGCGTGACGATCCCCTTCGCCGAAACCCCGCAAAACACATCCGCACCCTTTATCGCCTCGGCAAGAGTTCGGGCCTCGGTCTCCGCGGCGAAGTACTCCTTGTAGGGGTTCATCCCCTCTGTTCGTCCCTTGAAGACCACTCCTTTCGTATCGACAAGAAGCATGTTCTCCCGTCGCACCCCCAGTTTTTCGTACAATTTCGCGCAAGCAATCCCTGCCGCACCGGCCCCGCTGAACACAACCCTCACCTGACCGATCTTCTTCCGGGAAATTTCCAGCGCGTTGAGCAATGCAGCACCACTGATGATCGCCGTTCCATGCTGGTCGTCATGGAAAACCGGGATGTTCATCGTTTTCTTTAAGGCCTCTTCGATCGCGAAACATTCCGGGGCTTTAATATCCTCCAGATTGATTCCGCCAAACGTCGGCTCCAGGAGCTGAACCGTCCTGATAATCTCATCCGGGTTGTGTGTGTTCAGTTCGATGTCGAACACATCAATGTCTGCAAACCTCTTGAACAATACTCCCTTTCCCTCCATGACCGGTTTGCCGGCCAGCGCCCCGATATCTCCCAATCCCAAAACAGCGGTGCCGTTGGATACCACGGCGACGAGGTTTCCCTTGGCCGTATACAGGTATGCATCATCAGGATTCCTGGCGATTTCCAGACACGGCTCAGCGACCCCTGGTGTGTAGGCGAGGGATAGATCCCGCTGGGTCTGGCAGGGCTTGGATGCCACCACCTCAATCTTACCATGCCTCCCCTGCGAGTGATATTCGAGTGCATCTTCTTTTCGTATCATGACCTAAACTCCTGACAGGTTTGATGAGCGTCGAATGCGCCGGACGCGGGAACGACACGCACCACAGACTTCGGTCAATGGGTTGTTCGAAAGCTGCCGCGTCTTAAACTTCGCTCCACAAGCTACACAACGACGTTCCCCCGAGTGAACAAATTCAACCATCGCTTCGTCCACAAGTTTTAACAACGTCCCTTCAAGTCTCATGGAAGCGCACCTCACCGTCGGATCTTTCAGGCATGGCTTGGTCGGCAGGAGGCATGTTGAGCAAATGTAGTTTTCACCCTCCTCCGACAGGAACGGTTCCCGGCGATCCGTGCCTCGGCTTACTGCTTGTTCTACAGCGCGCAGATAGAGCGCATGGAGAGGTCGTTTCATAGAAGGAGTGACTTTTGGAGGTATTTCCTTGAGGAGAGGAGGCAACAAGCGTTCCACTTCAGGGCTGCAAAACGGGCAGGAAGAATGAGTTTTTTGAACGGGAAAGGTCATTTCTTTCCCATTGTTAGGAAGATGGGAAAGAGATTTTTCAAATCAGGGAAGGTCCAACACCGGATTCGGATGAACGTGGGGGAGACAGAACACGGGGAAAGTTTGAATCGAGGGGGACAACGACTTCGGGACGGGGGGGGAGCGGAACGCCGAAAGATCTCCAGACCGGCTCTCCAGAAGCGAGCCACCGGAGATCACTTATGTCAGATTCATGGGAACCAGTACTGCAACAATAATTTGTGAGCGTGTTGCTTCAGGTATGTCCGCACGATCGAACTCTCACATGCCTGATCGAATCCGTCACACACCTCTGTTAGGACTTTTTCGGCCTGCAGCCGTGTCGGAGCCGACTTGATCCGCTCTTCCAGCCCTGCACAATGAAGGCCAATGGCCTCCCGCTGCCGGTCCGGATGCAGCGGCTCATCGAAGATCAGTTCATCCTGCATGGCCATGGATCATTCCCCGCGAATGCGGATTACCGGTTCGACAACAACCCGGGACTTCACCGAGTTGGTGATGAGGCAATTCTTGTGAGCGGCGTGGATGGTGTGTTCCGCCTGAAGGACGGCTTCTGCCGAACCGACCTCGATCACCGGCCGGAGGACCACGTTGGTAAACGTATACCCTCCGTCCACGAATTCCAGTGTTCCTTCCGCATCGCTGGTGTAGGAGACGAGCGGGATCTGCAATCGTGTGGCCAAGGCGATGAACGTCGTCATCGTGCACGCGTTCACGGCCGCAACGAACAGATCCTCCGGACTCCAGGTTCCTGCCTCGCCTTTGAACTCCGGCGGACTTGCCACCCGGAATGATGGTTTCCCTTCCGAGGAAAGGGTGCCGGCACGGTTCTCCAGCCATGCAACATCGACGTGGTACGTGAATGATTTACGTTTGAGAGTCTGTGACGGGGCTGGCATTGCTTGTTCCATGGAGTACTCTTTGTCTGTTGGTGAAAAGAATTTCAAGCTGCCGTGTGAACGACAAGATGCTCATCCAGCTTCGCCTTGAGAGCAGATTTTGGCACCACACCAACGATTCCGTCGACCATTTTCCCTCCCCTAAAGATGCCGAGGGTCGGGATGCCGCGGATCCCGTAGGTGGCCGGTGCTGTGCCATTCTCGTCCGTATTCAGCTTGACGATCTTAAATTTCCCGACATATTCCGTCGCGAGCTCATCGATGATCGGAGCGACCATACGGCAGGGACCGCACCAGGGAGCCCAGAAATCGACCAGCACCGGGAGGGGGGACTTCAATACTTCCTGTTCAAAGTTTGCATCCGTTCCTTGAATGACATTGTTGTTCATTATAATCTCCTG
>JBBEBV010000407.1:0-24022 GCA_040882165.1 Bacteroidota bacterium | reverse complement strand
TGGCGTTCTTCTTTGTTGAAATCTTGAGGGCTTTGTAGATTGGGCAGAAGGAAAGCGAACTCGTCAAAACAAAGATAATGGCAACGATCCCCAGGACAATCGCCGCCAATCCCGTGATTTGGTCGGTGAAATACAGCGCGCCGATAACGAGCGCCACAAGCGTCCGCATCAGTCGATCGATTGATCCCATGTTTTTTGTCATTCAATTCGCCTTTCTGAAACAGGTTCAGGATTATGGTTTTTATTGCACCTGTTAGTAAGATGCAGGAAGAGCAGGGAAAGGGTCATCAAACGGAGGCCAAAACCGGGGGACAAGCTAGTGTGTGGGGGGGGATTGAGGCTTAGAACGCTGAATCGCCTCAAGCACGTGAGCAATGAGGGACTGTTGAACAAGAAGCCCCGGCTGCGACTTGTACAAGAGCACCGTCTTTTTCAAAGAATCCAGCATACTTGTACAATCTCTACACCCGGTCAAATGCTCCCGGATCATTGTGCGGGAGGGTTCATCGAGATGCTCGTCCAGTTCTTCGATCAAAAAGCGATATACCTCTGTGCATTGCATTCTCTATTCCGCTACATATTCGTGCAATTGTTGACGGAGAAATGCCCGCGCACGGCGAAGCCGGGATTTGGTCGCTTCCTGCGAAATCCCGAGGATCGCGGCGGTCTCCTCGTTGCTGTTTTCCTCCAGGTCCCTCAGGATAAAAACCACACGGTATTCCATCGGAAGTCTGAGGATTGCCCTGTCCAGATGATCCTGAAGCTCTTTATTCATCAACGTTTGCATCGGCCCGTGGCCGGGGTCGGCGACCTGAAACACCGGTTCGGCTCCTTCCTCCCCCACAGGAAATTCATCGTACGCCTGCATCTTCTCGTCAATCTTGCGGCGGCGACGTTTCATCAAACAGTTGTTCGTCACAATGGAATACAGCCATGTGGAGAACTTTGACCTTCCGTCAAACTGTGAAAGCTTCTTGTAAACGATAATGAAGGTATCCTGGAACGTCTCTTCCGCCTTCGACTGGTCACGACAAACTTTGTGCGCAAAGTTCAGCACGATGGACTGGTATTGTTTCATGAGGTCCGTAAAAGCGCCCTCATCCCCCTCGCGGGCTTGCCGGATCAAATCCGCTTCAGCCTCCTTCTGGCTCCACGTCACGTCTTCGCCCGCCATGAACCCTCGTCCCATTAGTTAAGATGAATTTTGAATGACATGTTGCGGACCGGGTTCCCCTCCTGCTCCTCGATCGCCCTGTAGTGCTTCCGGTCATAGTAAAAGAACGAATCGATGAGTCCTTCTTCCTCCATAATCCCCAAAGAAATGAGGACATCGAGATGCGACAACCCGAGTGCGCGCACAAGTTCGTCGAGCGTCATCGCCCGGCGGTGCAGGGCCGCAAGGATTTCCTCGTGATTGACCCGATGCTGCGCTGTGACCGGCCTCGCACTGCTGACCCCTATCACCTCACACGTCTCACCAAACAATTCCCGCAGTCTGAACAGTTCCTTTTCCGCCACGGGCTCAAATACGGCATTCGCCGGGGGCCGGATGATGGTGTTCAACTGTACCTTGTCCGGCTGGATTTCCCTGACCGCGCGCCGCAGCCTCTCCACTTCGGAACGCTCATCGTTCAACCCCTTCACAAAAAGAATTTCCAGCCAGATCTGTCCGTGAAATTCCTTCCGGAACGTCTTCAGCCCTTCGATAATCGTTTCAATCTGGAGAGCGGGATGAGGACGATTCACCATCCCGAACATCCGCGAGGAAACCGCGTCGAGCGAGGGAAGAACGATGTCCGCCTCCCTGAGGTCGTTCCGAACAGCCTCCAGGTACAGAAGGGTCCCATTCGTTAGCACGGCGACCGGGAGAGCAGAGAGGCCCTTGGTGGCATGGATGATCTCGCCAAGTTTCGAATTCAACGTCGGCTCGCCTGCCCCGGAAAATGTAATCGTATCGATTTCCGGCTGCTCCGCCAGAGCCTCCTTTAGTTCTGCGATGATGGCGTCGGCAGGACAATATTCCTGGCGACGCATCGCCCGCTTATCGGTGGGACCGACCTCACAGTACACGCAATCAAGATTACATAGTTTATGGGGAATGACATCGACCCCGAGGGACCTCCCGAGACGACGCGACGGGACCGGCCCAAAAATGTACCTGCGTCCAGAGTTCATACAAGCCTCGATTTCTGATCAACCTCCCATCCGGGATGTTCGACCGTTTTGGCACAGACTTCGTATCAGGTGGACCGTACAGAGTCCATCGTATGTAACTGTTTATAGTTTGCCGACTCGCGCAACACAGCCTCCAGGTCCGACTGAAAATCCGGATGAGTGATCGCGAGCAGGGCTTCTGCCCGCTGCACCAGGTTCCTGCCGTGCAGGGAGGCGACACCGAACTCCGTGACCACATAATGGACATCCGCCCGCGAGGTGACAACCCCCGCCCCCGGTTTAAGCTGGAAAACGATGCGCGAAATGGAGCCCTCCCGCGTGGTGGAGGGAAGCGCTATAATCGGCTTCCCACCTTTGGAATAGGAGGCGCCGCGAATAAAATCTACCTGCCCGCCAAATCCGCTGTAGATCCGGCCGCCGATCGAATCGGAACAAACCTGTCCCGTGATGTCGACCTCGATCGCCGAATTGATGGCAACCATCTTCGCATTCTGAGCGATGATGAACGGATCGTTGGTATAATTACACGGGTGAAGTTCAAAGAGCGGATTGTTATGGACATACCGGTACAAATGTTCCGATCCGAGGACGAACGTCGCGATCACCTTCCCGGGATGAAGTGTCTTCTTCTGGTTCGTGATGATCCCGCGATCGATTGCCTTGACGACGCCATCGGAAACCATTTCCGTATGGATGCCCAGGTCACGCTTTCCCTCCAGCAGGGAAAGCACCGCATCGGGAATTCCGCCGATTCCGAGCTGCAGGGTTGAACCATCTTCGATCAGGCCGGCAATATGCGAGGCAATCTGCCGCTCGATCTCCGTCGATCCTTCCTCCCTGAGGGTTTCGAGCGGTTCGGAACACTCGACAATCTTGTCAACGCGGGAACTATGAATGAACACATCCCCAAGGGTCCGCGGCATCTTCTCGTTCACCTGCGCCACAACGATCGCCGCGCTCTCCGCGGCAGCTTTCGAAGCGGCACATTCAACCCCAAAGCTCATGAACCCATGCTCGTCCGGGGGTGAGAGGTGAATAAACGCCACATCCAGAGGTATGATGCGATCGGTAAATAAGGACGGGATGTTGGAAAGATGGACCGGCACATACGCCGACCGTCCGTCGCTGATAGCCTTCCGGTCTGCAGCACCCACAAAGAGGGAGTTATGGCGGAAATGACCGTCCATCTCAGGCCGGGAGAGCGGATCGTCACCAAGGAGCAGGACGTGGTTAATCTCGACATTGAACAGGTCGTCCTTTCTCAGGACGAGTCCGCTCGTCAATAAAGAGGGAGTGGCGGCATTGCCACTGATGAAGATCCGGTCCCCGGACTTCACAACCGATACTGCTTCTTCCAGGGAAACGACTTTTGATTTATAATGTTCGAGCCAGGTCATGTTCGTTAATTGGATGAGTGTTTCGTAAATCCCGAGACCAGATACGACAACTGTGCCGGTTTCAGATCGAAAACCTTCGCGACGGCTTCATTCGTGCAGTTCCCGTCGTAGGTGCACACCCCTCTGACCAGGCCCGGGTCGCGGCGGAGGGCGTTCAGAAGTCCCCCGTCTGTGATCTCCATGAGGTACGGCAACAACGCATTGGTCAGGGCCGCCGTTGCCGTTCGCGCAACGGACGCCGTCATATTGGGAACGCAATAGTGAATGACGCCATGACGAATGAACACCGGATCCCCGATCGAAGTGAGCCGGCTTGTTTCCACGCACCCTCCCTGATCAATGGAAGCGTCAACGATGACCGACCCAACCTTCATGTCCTTCACCATCTCCTCAGTCACAAGGTGGGGAGCCTTTTCCCCCTTCAAAAGAACGGCACCGACCACCAGATCGGCAAACCGGACTGCCTTGGCGATATTCGGCTTTGTTGCCATCGCTGTGGTGATGCGCCACTGGAACAGGTGCTCGAGTTCCCGCAGCCGGGAGACTTCCCTGTCCAGCACGGTCACGTTTGCTCCCATCCCCAACGCTACGCGCGCAGAGGTCTTGCCAACAGTCCCTGCCCCCAGGATCACAACGGATGCAGGGGGAACGCCCGGTATGCTCCCCAGGAGAATGCCGCGGCCCCCCTCACGTCCCTGCAAATGATGGGCACCCACCTGAATGGCAAGCTGGCCCGCAATCTCACTCATGACCTGCAACACGGAGAGAACCCCCGCGGAGTTTTCAATCAATTCGTAGCTGACGGCAGTCACCTTCCGCTCCAGGAGAATCTCAATGAGTCTCCTCTGGGAAACGGCAAGGTGCAGGAACGAAAGCATGACCTGTCCGGGACTGAACATGCTGAGTTCAAAATCGGTCGGCGGCGACACCTTCAGAACCATCTGCGACCGGTTGATAACCTCTTCCGCGCTGTAACTGATCAGGGCTCCGGCATCCCGGTACTCCTCATCCTGAAAGACCGCGGACGAACCAGCCTGTTTTTCGATGTACACGGTGTTGCCTGCACCAATGAGCGTTTGCACGCCGACAGGAGAAAGGGCAACCCTCCGCTCATTGATGCCGTCTTCTTTGAGAATTCCGATGTCCATACGATTCCTTCAGTGGTGGTGATGATGGATGAGGAAAAGTACACGGGGAGGGTCAAAAAGCGTGCCGTTTGGAAGGGCTGAACTCCTAGGGATAGACGCTGATTTGAAGAAGGTAGATGACGAGGGTTCTCACAATTGAGAAATCTTCGGGCGGTGTTCCCAAACGACGGAAAGAGAAGAGCCGCAGAGAAGATCCCTGCGGCTCCGGGGTACGAAGCCACCATTTCAGTGGAGGCATGAATCACACGGTCATTTCATACCAGTTCCTTCTCCTGCACCGGCCGGTGTTTGCCATTCCCCCGTTTCTGGTCACTCTGGATTTTTATTTCCCGCTCGAGCCGCGCCGTCCGTAATTTGCTCACGATCGAAAGGATTAAACCGACGGACATCAAAGTTGCAGCGACCCAAATCAAACTTATGAAGGGTTTGACGCTCGCCTCGATGACCAGCACATCCGGTCCGGCCGGTTGTTCCGCGTGATCATGGAGCCCTGCGACATCAACCTGGATGGAGGAGGTTTTGTTCTCGGGGTTAATGTTCATGCTCAGCATCGAAAATCCTGTTTTCCCATCTTTGAGCATGGCCGGTTTGAATTCAGGCTGTTGACCTTCCTTGTACAACGTTACGGCAGTCACCGTTTCCTTCTTGCCGCCGCGGACAACATCGAGAACGGCTCCCACGGGGAACCCACCCCCTGCCATCATGCCCTCCGTCCCATGCTGGTTCATATCAAACCGGACAAACGTGACCGTCATGTCGGCAATGGTGGTCGGGATTCCTTTCGGAAGCTCGAAGGTATCGTGCGTATGATCGGTCACCGCCCCCTTCTCCAGGGAGACGGGCTCGATGTAAAAATCCTTCGTCAGGAACGTCGCGTAATCGGGGTTCCTCATGATTTGGTCATTGTACGTGCTTTTGAACATCACCGGTTCGAGGAGGAACGAAGTGCCTGCGTGTTCCGCCGTAACCGTGAACTTCCACTTTCCATCCTCCGTTGGCTGGGAGCCGGTGTAGGTCAGCATGTGGCCGAGAACTTCCTTCGGCTCTCCCTGGGTCAGGGATGTTGTCGCTTTTTGTCCATAGAACCCGGAACCGATGATACCAAGGAAAAGGAGGGCAAGACCGATATGAGCCAGCGGTCCGCCGACCATGAACCATCCTTGTTTGCTCAATCGATAACCATGCGTAAGGTTCACGAAAAATGCAAAGAGCGACGCAAATGCCAGGAGACCCATCGACCAGTCATCCAAACCGGCAAACACGAGACCGATAACAACGAGGGCCGAACCGCCAACGGCAAACGAAGCGCGATTCAGAAGACCTTGCGCTGATTCCTGCCGCCACATCACCAGCAGGCTGATCCCCAGCACGAAACCGAGGGCGATGGCGATCGGCAGGTTCATCCTATCATAGAACGCTGGCTCGACACTCGAGTTGCCGACAATCGGCCAGCTCGTTCCGAAGAAAATGATGATGGCGCTTGCCGCGAGCACGGCCGTCATGATGGAGATCAGCGATTCGCGGGTCAACATCCCCACCTTGCCCGCGAGCCGTTTCAGTTCCGTCCAACGTTTGGCGAGCAACCCAAAGCCGAGTCCGGCGCTGCCGACGAGCCAGGCCGCCAGGAGCGTATAGACAAACGATCCGGGATCGGTGAAGGAGTGAACAGACGCGGATCCCAGAATTCCGCTCCGGGTGAGGAACGTACTATAGACCACGAGCGAAAAAGTCAGAATGGCCAGGAAGAAATTCGTGCGCACAAGATTTCCGGTCAGTTTCTGAACCACGAGCGTATGCAGCAGTGCTATTCCGGTGATCCAGGGGATCAACGAGGAATTTTCAACCGGATCCCATCCCCACCATCCTCCCCAGCCCAACACGCCGTAGGCCCAGTATCCACCAATGATGATTCCGGCCCCCAGCCAGAGGACGCCGAACAGAACCCAGGGCGTCGCCTTGGGGACCCACTCGTTGTACGTCCGTCGCCAGAGCGCGGCGACGGCGAAGCAGAACGGAACTGCCATGGCCGCGAATCCGATGAACAGGACAGGGGGGTGGATGATCATCCAGAAATTTTGCAGCAGAGGGTTCAGTCCCTTTCCCTCCGGCGGTATCGCTCCCACCGCCATCTGTCCCGGATAGGCATCCCAGATATATTTGAATGGTGATTTCGCGATCAGCAGGAGCATGAGGAATGCCTGGACAAACCCGTAAACGGCCATGACTTCAAATTCGACCTTGTGCTTTTGCGTGTATCGTTGCAGGGCGATCCCGATCAACGCGCTGCAAAGAGCCCAGAACAGGAAGCTCCCCTCTTGTCCTGCCCAGAACGTCGTCACCAGGAGTTCCTTTGCCAGATCCGTGGAGCTGTACGCGTAGATATAGGCGTACTCAAACTGGTGCCGGAGGATATACACCATCAGGAGAACGGAAGCCGTGACAACGCTTGCGGCCATCAGGCCGAATGACCTTCGTGCAAGTTTGAGAGCATACTGTTTTTTCGTTGCCGTCCGGTAGTACGCAAAACCGGAAACAGCCGCCGCGGCAAATCCCAACCAGAGCAATACTTGTCCAGCCATAGCGCTAAACCCCTCTTTCGGTGTGAATATGGTGAATATAAACGCCGAAGGTGGACTCATCGTCCACCTTCGTGCTTTCGGCTACGGTTTCCGTAGCTCATCGATGGATGAACGCAGCAATTCGAGCGTATACTTTGAGTTGTGGACCCCCTGGCTCAGGTCGTGCTCGACAAAGAAATAGTTGTACAAGGCACCGGAGCTGTTTGCCGGTTTGATCACCAGGCGACCGCCCGTAAGCTTTGCCTGCAGGTAGTTGGCCGATGCCGGATTCCCCTCCAAGTACCCCTTCCCAATCAATAACGTTTGCAGGGTATCCAGGTTGGCATGCACCGCCGTTTGAACGCCCTTATAATCCAGTGTCGTAATACTGGCGTGGCAGCCGGATTGGTTACAGCCGTTTAACAAGGAGGCCGGGGCACCGTGAAATTCATACCGCAGGTTCATGGTATGGCCGCCCGCGATACCGGATCCAGCCGTCGCATCTGCCATATGGCACGAGATGCAACCTTCCTGTTTGATGGCAGGCAGGGATGAGTGGGGCGAGTTGCCCGTGTAGGTAAACCCGGGGAACTTGAATCCACCGTCGCCCATAAGCATCTGGCCTTGAACACCATAGTGTGAGTACCATCGTGACGTCGTGATAACGATCGAATCCGTCGCAGCCCCTTTCGTCGGATCGGGTTTTGGGGTCATGCTTCTCGTCATGTGACATTGGACGCAAAGATTCCCCTTTCCGAAATCGAACGATGCGTTCGGTACTCCCGTAATATTCGAGCTGATGGTTACCGGTTCGACATTGCGAAGGGCAAAATCGCCGTTGGCGTGCGGCGCGTGGCATGCGAAACAACCCGGCGGACTGGAGTCGACCTGGTTCGTCACCGGCTTACCCTGCATGCGCTTGACAAATCCCTCCGTGGTATGGCACCCGGCACAGGAGCTGGAATTCCGCTCGAAGTCCCCTCCGATGGCATGCTTGGACCGTTCCCATTGATACTTTTTGGCCCATACGTAATACGTCGAGTCCTGGTCCGGATTGTGGCAATCGCCGCAGTTGATGCCGGAAGCGAATCCTTCCAGGTTTACGACCGTCGATTCCCCTGACGGACCTTGTGGCCCTTCCGGACCGCGACAACTCGAGAGCACAGCCGCCACGATGAGGATCAGGAAACTCGTGAGAAAAAGATATGTTGTCCGTTTCATATGGTTCCACCTCCAAGAAGAGACTATCGCTGTTAGTAGTTTCTTTTTTCGCCCCGAAAATTCAATACTCCGTTTGCATGGAGCGCTTTATCGACAAATTGAAGACTTGCGTTGACAACCTCGCCATGACAGTTGACACAATTGGTGGTATTCGGGTGAGTTCCCCCCAGAGCCAATGTTTTCGGGAGGGCCCGTTCCGCCAAAGTAGTTTTTGTCACATCACCGTGACAGGTCCCGCACGCCGCGGCCGTTCCTGAAACGTCGGTCCAGGAGAGCGCCGTCTCGGGATTTCCATTCTTGAAGTTCCCGTGACAGTACGTGTTTGAGCATTGGAGCGTGTTCTGATCGAACGTCGGGTTCGGTTGAAACAGCGGAAGCTGTGAGTCATAATCTATTGTCCCGGGCTCGTTTGTCACGGTACGGGCCAGATTTGTCATCATCACTTCTGCGGGCCCCGGGGTATCGAGGTGGCCCGGCACATATACGGCCCCTGGAACCTGATGGCATTCCCCGCAGGAAATATTTGATGAAAACGGTCCGCCGGCAACGTGCAACTGATGAGCCCCGACTCCCCTCGCCGTGCGGGCGGTGTTGCCGCTCAAATCACGGGGTGGAGCCGGATTGGTCGTACCATGGCAGGTCGAGCAACTTTCAGGCCCCCCTTGTGCAGTATGGCACGTCCGACAGGAATTCTGCGCAATGCCGCCGTCATACCGGGAGCCATGGCATGTCTGACAACTCTTCATATCCCAACCCTGGTTTCGGATATCGTTGCCATGAAAGTTCGCGGATGCCGGTGTGGTCCAACCGTCGGGATGCACTTGCAGCTTCCCCGTGGAAGGGACAGGCAGATCCGAGTTCAGTTCACTGCAGCCGCTCAGTCCGATGACAAGGACAAGTGCCGCGAGGATACCGGAGAAACACACTCTATGCATGCTATTCATGATCGATCTTCCAGTACAGAAGTGACATGTTACTTATGGCAGTATCCGCAGAAGCCTATGCCTTGAACTCCGCCGACACGGGCATTGGCGTCGCTGTGGCACGTAAAGCAATTGGCTCCCGGATCACTGTGCCAGTCGCCGCTCACACCCGCCATGAATCCGCGTGTGTGGGTTTTTGCATCCGTTCCTTTTATTCCATCGGAATCCATATGGCAGGTTACGCACGTCGGGTCGGCCGCCTGGGCATCATGACAGGATGCGCAAGTTTCCATGTCACGCCGGGCGAGTTGCGCATGAAGTCCGCCGCCGCTTCCGACCCCGATGGTCACAAATCCCGCCTCCTGGTGCGAGGAAGGCTTGAATGTAACCTGATTGACATTCCCCCCTGCCGCGTGGCACGTGGCACAGAACTGTTGCTGACTATGGCATGTCTGGCAGTCCGCAGACTTTCCCCGCGCCGCTATCGCGTGGGTAAAGCGGAAGTTAAGATCATGCGCTTTCAAAAGCGATGTCGACGCGCCGCGATCCATGGTCATCAACCGGGGCGTGCGAGGAGACATCGGGTCTCTCCCTTGCATATCGACACGCACCAGGTCTGTTCCGTTGTGGCAATCGATACAGGACTCCTGGGTATGGCAGGTCGCGCAGGAGGCCGTCGCAAGCCGTGCAGCCTGTTTATGCTCCCGGACGAAATCGGTCCTGTTATGATCGACCGGACGGAGGCCGGCAAGATTCGTATGGCACGTTTCGCACGTGTTCGATGCCTTTACATCATTGTGGCAGGTATTGCAGGTTGCCATCGCCGGGACGAGACTGCCCGTGGGCATTCCTTCCTTCTCAAGATCCGTATGGCACGTGACACAATCCATTTTTTGAACGCCGACATGCGCCTCGTGCGAAAAAATCAGTTCCCGCTTCGGGCTCACCGCTGCGGCATAGGTGCTTTGTTCGCTGCTGGTGTGGCAATAGGTGCAGTTCTGTTCGAGTTGTTCTTCATGACAGCTCTGGCAGTTAGCCTTCTTTGCCAACAGGTTATCCGAAGCCAGCATGCTTGTTGCGGCAGCATCATGGCACGTGGCACACTCCAGGCCGGCGGTCTCGACGTGCAGGGAGTGAGAGAACTTGATTGCCTTCGGCTCTCCCGGCTGGTCACCGACCTCTTTCGATGTCGTGACTACCGTGAACATCAAAGCAAGGGTACCGCAGAGTAACGCCAGCGCGTACACCTGCTTAAACGTCAACTGTTGAATACGTTGGAGGATGGACATAAGGGGCTCAGAAAATATTCAATCGTTCACTGACAAGGAAGCTTCCGCGCACAAAGAATCTCACGTCACGTTGGTAAATAGAATTTTGAATCCATTGTACTTGCGTATCAAGGGAAAGCACGGGAAGCGGGCGATAGACAACACCGACAGCCGCGCTCAGGGCATCATCGAGCTTGGAAGCGGATTCGCTCAGCTTATACTTGGCATAGCTCAGCAAGAGCGAGGGGGTCAGTTTGTTTTCCATCAAGGGATAGGCGATGTTGGCAGATGCGGCACTCAGCTCGCCGGCGTAGCCCACGTTCCGGGCGAGACTGACGGAAACATATTTTCCGCTCACGCCGAGGGTCACACGATCCGACGTTTCACCATCCCCATAATCAACGGATCCATACTTGCCGAAGACCTGCCAGGAGGGAAGAAGGACGTATTCGGCCCCCACTTCATATTCTGTCAGCGTGTTGAATGTAAAAACGGAAAAGATGGAATTGTATGAGACCCGCGGTTCGCGCTGGAGGTATTCCCCCGTGAGCCCGAGCGATTCCATAACCTTGACCCGGGTGAAGAACTGTGCGCGGGCCATCTTTTCCGTGTCAAAATCATAGTCATACCGGGCGTACCCGGAGATAAAGTTGTCATACTCTACATTGACATCGCCGCTCAGGTAACGTTCCGAACTGGCCGTCGGTTTGATTTCGACCAGGTAGGGATTGAAGAGTGAATCTCGGCGGTACGCGTTGTACGGCTCGGCCTGAATATTCCTGTTCATATAGCTGAGGGAAAACCGGGCGGCATCAATCGGCTCCGCGACAACCTGGGCGCCGGCCATGACGTTATTTGTCTGGTCTCCAATCATCTCGGCCTTGGACCCGGGAGGGGGAAGCGCTCCATAGTATCCGAGAACTTTGAGCCTGGAATCCATAAACTTCAACGTTGCCAGCCCTCCGTCAATCGTCCCGTTTCCCACACCGGCAAAGACCAGTTGCCGTCCGACGCTCACGCTAGCCACATCGAAAAGATTCGACCATTTCAGGTACATGTTGTACAAGCGGTACCTTGACTCTTCCTTGACGGGTCCACTGAGGTCGGTAAAACCGTTGCCATACGCGTGAAAGGAAATGTCCTTGCCGGCCAGCGATAACGAGAGGGAGGTATGGCCGAAGAGATGGTCGGAAGCGGTGCCGACGGTATCCTGGCGCTGCCAGGCGTAAGCCGACGTCACCACTCTGGCCTGAAAGAGCTGGGCCGAGAGGGATGAGGTCAATACTGCTAAAAGAACAAGGAACTGAAGGGACCTTCTCATGGTCATTTCTCCAAAAGATAGAATTCCAGCTACCCTCCGTTTACAATTGCCGTGCCGACGCAAAAAAGGACGGACAACCTCCTACGGTGTTCAAAAATTCAACAATCTCCCCACCTCGCTGTAGATACTTCCCACACCTGAGAACCAGCCACAGGAGGTTTTCCGGAAACGTGGAATGCGTGCCGGCAGGACCTATCCGGCTTTCGGAACCATGTGCTTAATCTTCTCCCATGATTCTTTGAACTTGAACTCCTTGTAAGTCGGGCTCTTCGCGTTGTGGCAGGTTTTGCAGAATGCCTCAGTTGCAGCAGCGTCCTTGAACTCCCTCATCCCGGCCGCAACGGATTTTTCGTGGCTCTTCATGATCGTCATGTTGCGAAAGGCGGATCCGGCTCCATGGCATGTTTCACATTGCACACCGTCTTTGACATCGAATCCCTTGTCGAGCAGTTTGGCATCGGCGACCGTTGTGTGGCACTCAAGGCACTCTTTGGCTGCCACGGCGGGTCCGGAAATGCCTTTTGCCTTGGCAATCTCATCGGCCTTTGCGGTGGTGAGTGTCTTGTAAGCACCGGCATGCGCGGTCTTCAGCCAGATATCCTTCTGCTTTCCCTGCTTCTCCGTCTGGTGACACATAAAGCAGGACTTCGTACCGACGAATTTGTTCTGTGCAGTTGCAGCAAGCGGTACCAGGATAAGGACGGCAAGGAACAAACCAACAGCTTGGATTTTCTTCATGAGTATCTCCCTTTGGTTAGGTGGTAGTGCAGTACGTGCTGAATCCTCTCTCCCTCATCGGGGAGAGCGTTCGATTCGTTTGATGTACAGGTACAATGACAACGTTAAAAGCGTAATGACAAGGGTTGCCAGCCCAAGTCCCACACGCCGGAACACATAATCATCCAGTGCGGCCTGAGCCTCTCCCATGACAACTGTCGCGATCGCCATCCCGGGACGAACAACTTCTTCGAACTTCGCCTCGTCAAATGCATGGACCATGGTGCGCGATTGCAGCCGGGCCTGACGGGCATCCCGGAGTTTGAATTTTGCCTCTCCGACTTCCATGCCTTTTTGCTCCGCCTCACTCACAAGTCCCGCTGCCGTGCCCTCCAAAGCCTCAAGGCTGTCGATCAAGGCACGCATCGTTCGAGCAACGCCGTAGCCTTTGACATTCGTTTCCGGACTATGACAGTTGCTACACACGGCCTCCGGACTCACTCCGAGCAAGTTGTCGGTTGTCGCAATGATCTCATGGTTGCCGTGGCACGTTTCACACTCGGGTAACTTCGCCACATCGAACGCCTTCTTGTGCGGGCTGGAGGTGAACAGTTCCGCGTTCAAGGCATGGCAGGTTCCGCAAACATTGGAGATGGATTGCACGCCGGGGGGCACAGCACCATGGTTGCCGTGGCAATCGTTGCAGGCCGGAGATCCCAGATCCCTCTTCTCCAGCAAGGCCTTTCCGTGGACGCTTTCTGCAAATTTCTCATACTGATCGGTCGGAATTTTGTACTCCTTCATCCGCGCGACATCGCTATGGCACCCGGCACACGTCATGGGGAGATTGAGAGGATGAACCTTCGACCGCACATCGGATGCGGACCGGATGTCGTGGCTCCCATGGCAGCTTGCACACTCCGCCACCTTGGCATCCCCACGCGCGTTCAGGACTCCATGCACGCTGGTTCTGTATTTTTCAACCTGGTCCACCGGGAGCGATGGATTGTAGCGGCGCATGTACGAAGCACTTCCATGACATGTGCCGCATGTCTTCACGGCGTTCCGCTGGTGCACGGGAGATCGCGGGTCGGCCACCGGAACGATTCCATGAGCATTGTGACAGGTGGTGCACTGAAGGATCTGCTCCCCCCCGGCCGTTGAGACTTTTCCATGGACGCTCGCCTTGAGCAACTCCCATTGAGACACCGGGACATTCGATCGGTACCCTTTCATCTTCTCGCTCGAGCTATGACACCCGGCACAGACCTCGGAGACAGCGTTTCCTTTCGGAACACCGATGAATCCCGCGGCCGTACCCATCGCTTTCTCCATGTCGTCGGTGTGTGAATCGCCTCCGTGGCAGGAAGCGCATGTCAGACCCTTCCGGGAATGAATGTCTCCCTGGAACGCGACCGACGCCTTGTCCTCCAGCGTGGAGTGACATACAAAACACTGGTCCTGAACCTGGGCGGCCGCACGAACCGTTGGAATGGCGAGCGCACCGCAGAGTACCATGGCAAGAACATTATTGTTCACGAGAGCCATCCGATCGTGGTAAGGACGATGATGTAGATCAGCGCAAAGAGCCCGAGATAGTTGATGAACCGGTTCTCTTCTCCTCGCGCGCTTTTCTTGTCCCACAACGGTATGAACATCCAGACAAGGCCTGCGAGGCTAAAGAGGAGGATACCGACAACTTCTCCCTCCAGAAACCAGAGTTCACCCGGGATGTACTTGAGAGTTTGGAACATGAACATGAAATACCATTCCGGCTTGATACCGGCTGGGGCGGGAGCAAAGGGGTCCGCCTTGACGCCCAGTTCCCAGGGGAAAAACACGGCCAGGATGGCAAGGAGGTTGAGCACAAGAAGCCACAGCAACAAATCGCGCAGCATGAAATTCGGGAAAAACGGCATCGTCTTCTGATCGGTGGCCGGCAACTGTTCATACGACAAGGGTTTGCTCATCCCCTGACGCTGGACAAGGAGAAGATGGAGACCCAACACCACGGTAAAGATGCCGGGAAGCACGGCGACATGGAATCCGAAGAACCGGGAAAGCGTTGCCCCCGTCACGTCCTCTCCCCCCCGGAGGAAAACCATCAGTGGCTCCCCCACAACCGGCAGAACACCCGCGATGTCCGTTCCCACCTTCGTCGCAAAGAAGGAAACCTCATTCCACGGCAGGAGGTAGCCGCTGAAACCGAAACCCATGCCGAGGAACAGGAGGATCATACCGCTCAGCCACGTCAATTCGCGCGGCTTCCGGTACGCTTTTTCGAACAGCACACTGAACATGTGGATGAACGCCGAGAGAATGAATAAGTTTGCCGCCCAGCTATGGATGGATCGGATGAGCCAGCCAAACTCCACTTTTGCCATGATGAACTGGATGCTCTCAAACGCAAGCTCCTCGCTCCCTTTGTAGTACAGGAGCAGGAGGATGCCCGTCACCACCTGAATGATGAAGAGGAAGAGAGAAACGCCGCCGAAGTAATACCAGACCGAGTGGCGATGCACCGGCACGCTCTTCTTCCCCAGAAAGCTCATCACATCGCTTAATTGGACGCGCTCATCAATCCAGGCAAAGGTTCGGTTCCAGAGAGTTTTCATGTGCGGCTCGAGATGATGACGTCATCGGCCTGAATAATGACCCGATATTCATCGAGCGGCCGCGGAGGAGGGCCGCCCACCACGCGACCGTTCAGATCGTATTTACCGTTGTGGCATGCACACCAGATCACCCCCATGTCTTTTCGGAATTGGACCGTGCAGTCGAGATGCGTGCAGGTCGCGGAAAAGGCGTGGACCTCCCCCTCGGCTGTCCGGACCATGATTACAGGTTTATTGCCAAAGCGGACAATCGTCCCGCTCTCCTTCTCGATCTCACTCAGCTTGCCCGCTTTGACGCTTGTGACTTCCACGTCCCCCTGCTTCGGAGGCTTGAGATAGGCAAAGACGGGATAGAAGACCGCGCCGAGCCAGGCGAGGACGCCCCCGCCAAGGAAATATCTCAAAAAGTCGCGCTTGCTTTGTTGGGGCTGATCAACCATGGGATGCTCCATGAACCTCCTATTGGGCTTGGTGACAATCGCTGCAATTCATTTCATTCCATGCCGTACCAATGTCGACGGGATGCTCATAGACCAATCCTTCGAGGGACATCTTCAACTTCTCGTTTTCATACTGCTGCGCAATAATCGTATGGCAAGCGTTGCAATCTTTCGAGAGCACTTTGCCGTCATCGCTGACATGCTTGCCGTCATGACATCGGAAGCACCCCGGAGCAAACATGTGACCGATATGATCCGGGTATTGGCGCCAGTCGTGTTTCATCTCGGGGAAATAATTCCGCCGGTACACCTTCTGCAGCTCGACGATAGCCTTCTCGATTTTGTCCGCCTGCCTGACGGCGAGGGCGGGATAGTTTGTTCTGTAGTAGGAATCCACCGCCAGCCGGATGCTGTCAAGGGCAACCTGTCGCGTGGTGTACGGCTGCTCAAGCACCTGCACGGCAAGGCTCTTGACATAGGGTAGCTCCCGGTCAATCCATCCGAGATCCATGATTTGGTTGATGCTCCGTTGCGGGGGATGATAGATATGGGTGGGACGATTGTGGCAATCGACACAATCCATCCTGCGCGTCGTGGCAAGAGCCATTTCCTCCTCCGTGGGGGTCCCATCCGTGCTTTTGTAGATGCGTTCCGTTCCATCCTTGCTCCGCGACTTGACCCAGGGGATGACCAGCCGCTGCCGGTCCATGGCCACGTAGGTCACTTCATTGGCGATATTCATGTGCCAGTGAATGCCCGACGTGAGACCTCCTTCGGCATTCCCCCCGCCAATCTTCATGAGCAGGGTGATATTCCACTTTGTATTCTTTTCGTCGGAGATATAGTTCGTGAACTTCTTTTGCTTCTCGTTGAAAAAATTCTGAGGCCAGTGACACTGCTCGCATGTCTCCTGGGCCGGGCGAAGATTCTCGATCGGCGTGGGAATCGGCCGGGGATATTTATCAAACAGCGTTGCATAGACCTGGTACGCACCGGAAAGTTTGGATCGGACGAACCATCCCGCTCCGGGCCCGATATGACACTTTGCGCAACCTACCCGCGCATGCGGTGAGTTCTGATACGCCGTGTACTCCGGCTCCATGACCGAATGGCACATGGTGCCGCAGAACTCATCGGAATCCGTGTACTCGTACGCCTTGAAACTGCCGAAGGCGGAAAAAAGGAGAAGCAGGATGGTCCCGAAGGAAAAATAGAAGAACGCGGTTCGATGGCGCGGATTGTTCAAATCGATCTGTGGCAGTCGGAGTCCATGCGGTTTTCCGCTTCTTTCCCTTCTGTGATCTCTCCAAATCCCAACCGCAATAAGGAACAGTCCAAGAATCAGAATGGCGGGGAGAATCACGAACGCAATGATTCCCATATACGGTTTCTGCTCTTCCGAAAAGAACTCCAGGGCTATAAGAAACATGATGAGGCCGAAACTAACGGCGGCAATTGTTGCCCCTGCCAGCGTTATGAGGTTGTAGAAACTATCCGGGAAGATTCTCTTCATAGGATCCTTTTGGCGTATTCTTCCTTAAAAAACTAACAACAAAATTACTGAGAGTCCAACTCTTTATTGATGAATACCAGTTCAGTTCGGAGGGAAAAACGGAGATCAAGGCCTGGCGACATCCTGAGCGCGTTGCTTTGGAAGAAAGCGCTCTATCAGCTGCTTATCCGACAATGATGTTTTGATACGGCGCAAAGCCTCTTGGATGTCTTCACTGGAAGAAACGTAGGAGAGCCTGATGTACTCCTGATCTTCATCAGCGGGTCGTCGCCCGAAACACTGCTGCCCGAGTACTGCAACACCAGCCTCGTAAAGCAGAAATTGCTGCAGCTCGCGTGAGCTTGTGAATCCGTGTTTGCGGCATGCCTGTGTGACGTTAGGGTAGGCGTAAAAGGCTCCTGCGGGAGTGTGGCATGAAAATCCGTCGATCTTGTTCAGCCCTTCGACGATGAGGTCCCGATTTCCGCGAAACTCCTCAACCATGGCTGTGACGGAGTCCTGGGGGCCGATCATAGCCTCCATGGCAGCATGTTGGGTGAATGTCGCCGTGCAGGAATTGGAGTTGGTCATCAAACGGCCGACATGAGTCGCAAGCTCTTTGGGCATGACGCCGTACCCAACCCTCCAACCCGTCATCGCATACGTTTTCGAATGTCCGTCGAGAATAATCGTTCGCTCCTTCATCCCCGGGAATTGACTAATGCTCTCCGGTTTGCCCGAATAAAGGATACGGGAATAAATTTCATCCGAGAGGACCCAGAAGTCGTGCTTGAGAGAGAGTTCGGCGACTTCATGCAGATCCCGTTTGGGGATGACTCCGCCTGTCGGGTTATGAGGCGAGTTGATGATGACCATTCTTGTCCGATCGGAAATCTTCGATCGGAGTTCCTTGACGTCGAAACTGAACTTTCGCTCCTCCTGAAGCCGCAACGGAACCGGCGTGCCACCGGCAAAGTTGATCATCGATTCGTAGATCGGATAACCGGGGACAGGATAGATCACTTCGTCGCCCTCCTCGATGCACGCCAGGATGCCGAAAAAAATGATCGGCTTGCCGCCGGGGACAACGACCACTTCGTTCGGGTGGACGGGGATTCCTCGGGTTGACGAAACATAGTCGGCGATGATCTGGCGGAACTCCATAATGCCTGACGAAGGGCTGTAGTGCGTGAGATCGTTGTCCAGAGCCTTCTTTGCCGCTTCTTTGATGTTCGGCGCAGTTCCGCATGCCGGTTCACCGATCGAGAGCGTAATGATGTCTCGCCCTTTCGATCGCAGTTCATTGACCTCTGCGAGTACTTCAAACGCGGTTTCGGTTCCGAGACGGGACAAGCGGTTTGCGAGTTTCATGATGTTCTCCTGTCGTGCAGATCAATACTTCATTGCGACAGATCGTTTCTTGATGTTGATGAGTTCAAGGGCTTTATGTGCAATATGTTCTGCGCTCACTTCAAATTCCTTCACAAGTTCCCACGGGGCGCCGGATTCGCCAAACCGGTCCTTGACGCCAATCGACCCGGTGATGACAGGAACCTGATACAAGGCGGGGGACTCCGTGATGATCCTGCAAACCCTGTCTGCCAGGCCTCCGATTTGATGTTCTTCGGCCGTCAGGACTGCGCCGGTGGCTGCGGCGGCATCCGTGACCGCTTTCTCGTCAAGGGGCTTGAGCGTGTGCATGTTGACGATGCGGGTTTCCAGATCAAAATCTTTTTTCAGGATATAGGCCGCCCGCATCGCTTCGGGGACCATCGGGCCGCAGGCAATAATGGCCAGCTGCTCGTCTTCACTTGAATACTCGGAGGCCAGAACCGTTTCGAAGGCATCCACAAATCGCGGTTGTTCGCTTCTGAATCGTACGACATTGGCTTTGCCAAACGTGAAGGGAGTCTTCTCCGTTGTGACGATCGGAGTTGCTTCGCGCGCGAAGCGAATGAACTTCGGACCCTGCATGCCAAAGAGAAAATACTCGGTCGCCTTCTTTGTTTCCGTCGTATCGCACGGAACGGAGACTTTCATATTGGGTAATCCGCAAATCTGGAACAAGTCTTCCAAGGCCTGGTGTGTCGCACCATCCGGGCCGACGGAGACCCCTGCATGGGCTCCTGCGACCAGGACGTTCAATTCTCCGTAACACACTGTTGTGCGAATCTGATCGAGGCAGCGGCCGGCCGCAAATGTGCCGTAGCTTCCGAGGACCGGGATCTTTCCTTCGCGAGCAAGTCCCGCTGCAACGCACACCGCGCTTTGTTCTGCGATCCCCACGCTGATCCAACGGTCTTTTCGCTCAGGGTGCTTGTCATAGAAATCGCTGATCGTAATCGAACCGGAGATGTCAAGACCGAGACAGACGACGCGCTCATCTCCTCCATGTTCCTTCAACGCGTTGCCGAATCCCTTCCGCGTAGGTTGCATCTCGACCTTCATCAGTTCATCGGTGTTCCACCAGTAATTGCGTTTGAACTTGGGCATCTTCTTTTCCAGTTCGGCCTCGGCTTTCTTCTGATGGGACTTGGCAGAGACGAGCATCTCGTCAACCGGCAGTTTTCCCTTGAGCCCGAGTTGCTCAAGGCCTTTGTGCATTTCTTCGATGCTCGGGGTTTTGCCATGCCAGCCGGCGACGTTCTCCATGAAGTCGATACCCTTGCCTTTGACCGTCTCGGCGAGAACGACAACCGGTTTCCCTTTGACCGCATGGGCGCGATCGAGCACCTTCACAATCTGCTCCATCGAGTGCCCGTCCGTCTCCATCACTTCCCATCCGAAGGAACGGTACTTCTCCGCCAGCGGATCGACGTCCATCACGTCTTTGACCCAACCATCGATCTGGAGACGGTTTTTGTCGATAATCCCAATGAGGTTGTCGAGTTTGTAATGGCCGGCCTCCATCACGGCTTCCCAGATTTGGCCTTCCTGCTGTTCTCCGTCACCCATGAGGCAATACGTCTTGCTGTTCAGTTTCTTCATCCTGAGGCCCAGGGCCATACCGACGGCGATACTGAGTCCCTGACCCAGCGAACCTGTCGACACTTCGACTCCCGGCAGTTTCAACCAATGGGGATGTCCCTGGAAAGGACTTCCGAGTTTGCGGAGCGTGACAACATCCTTGACATCGAAGAACCCTGCCATACCAAGTCCCAGGTAGAGACTTGGTGCCTTGTGCCCGGCGGACCACACGATTCTGTCCCGTCCCTCCCACGTTGGATCCTCCGGATCAAGTCGTGCAGCATGAAGATACAATGCTGCTGTAAGATCCATGACCGAAAGCGTTCCGCCGGCGTGACCGGAACCAGCCGCGGCGAGGCAAATCAGATCATAGCCGCGCATCATGCGCGCCGCTTCTTCCAATTGAGCGACGGTGTAGGTCGTCCGTATCTTACCGGTTTGTGAGTTCACGAGGGGCATGGCGATATCCTTGTTCTAATCGCGTGCTGTTATTGAAGAAGGGAGAACCACATCAAAGTCAGCAATTCGCGTACCAGAAAATGTCCCGTGCGGAGGAAAAATAGATTGGTATGGATACTCATTCGGCGAAAAAATTCCCAAGAATGGGAAGGAAAGCATCCCATTTCTGCAAATGGGAGCGGGGAAAAAGAATGCGGGATTTGGAAGCTCTAGCGGTATGCAAACACCATGGCGTAGATGACCATGACGATCAGCAGAAAGCCGAAGGAGAGAGCAGTCCACGAAAACACTTTCACGGTTCGAAGGACGATGGGGGGATAAGGATCCGCCATCATATTCTCTGGAGCGCTCTTCCATGAACTCCTCCGAGGACGCGCGTCCCGCGAAGATAACGAGATCCATGGGAAACTTTTCCGGGCGGAGATGGGTATTGAAAGAACGGACTGTGAAGATAAACCCCACGGCAAGCAAGGCCTCGTCACTGTGGATAAGAGTGGCAACATTGATGAACCATGCATATGGCGGGATGAGAATTTCAGACAATCTTCTTTCGTTATCGATTCTGGTGTTTCTGTTCGTTGGTATCAGTTGCATCAGAGGGTGCGTCATGTTCTTTCTCCTCCTCCATCTGTTCGTTCTCCAGAGCCTGGCGCTGGATCTCCTCGAGTTCCAGGGGATGTTCCTCCGCCATTTCCGCTTCGGTGAGCGTCCCCGTGAATGCTGCAAGGTTAATCGGATAAGAATCCGGGTTAAAGATGACAAAATAGAAATGCCATACGAGGATGGCCAGCGTGGCGAGCCAGGCCTCGTAAAAATGGATGGTCCTGGCGATATCCCAGCCGAGTTTCGTCAAGATCCCCATGGACGTGTTGTCAAACCATAAAATGACGCCGGTGAAGGCCATCACGATGGTCCCCCACACGAGCGCCCAGTATTCGCTCTTTTCAATATAGCTGAACCGCCCCAATTTCGGTTTGTACCTTGAGAACCCGAGGTTAAACTTCATCACGCCGATCGCATCATAAACATCCTGGACCTTGGGCAGCAGGTCGCGGATGAGCCCCTTCCCGCGCTCCGTGAACGCGATATAGTAGCAATGATACAGGCTGGCCGCCACCATCACCACGGCGGCAGCGCGATGGAGAAGTCCCCGCAAATCAAAAACGCTGTCACTCAGGTTTCGAATCCCCACGACCCAGTCTGCCTCCGGATAGCGGAGCATAAATCCAGTGACGACAAGGATGATAAAGCTGATCGCCAGGCTTCCATGCTGAAGACGCTCGCTCAGGGTCATCCGAACGTAAAGAGTATGCCCCACCGGCTCTTCCTGGAGAAGGCCACGCCGGATGAGCAATCTCCGCCGGGACTTCTTGATAAAATCAAGCAGGTTATGGAGAAGCATTGCACCGATCGTCGCCACGATGAGGAGGACATACAGATTGGCGATCCAGTACAGGATCGGGTCTTCCCCCGCAGCGGTGAGGGTCACATGGACAGCCCCGACGGCAAATCGCTCATTGGCCCCTGGGTGGCAACTTCCGCAGGTGGCTGCAAGATTCGCCTTGTTCGTCGGTGATGTCGGGTCGCTTGAGTGTTTGATGTCGTGCGCTCCGTGACAGCTGGCACAGTTCGCCACTTCCACGGAACCGGCACGGATGGCAAGCCCATGGTAACTGTCGGTGAACGTCTTGAAGCGGTCGGAAGTAATGCCGTATTTTTCGGAAAGCTTCACCGAGCTGTGGCAGGGAGAACAGACCTGCGAAGAAATATTCAGGGGCGCGATGGGGGATTGGGGATCATCATGACGGAGGATGTTGTGCTCCCCATGGCAATCGGTGCAAACGGGTGCATCACGGTTCCCCCGATTGAACGCCACCCCGTGGACGCTCTCCCGGAGTTTGCCGGCGACCTCCCCATGGCACGTCCCGCAGGTCTGGGCGATATTCGCCCTCGCGACACGCGAGGTCGGGTCGGATCCCTTTTTCATCTCATGACTGCCATGGCAATCGATGCAATTGGCAGCTTGAGCGTTCCCTCGCAACACTGCCGACCCGTGGACGCTTTGTTCGTACGAAGCGATGAAGCCGGCGGACGGGGCGGTGCGGGCCCGGACATTCGGATCATCGAGGTGACAGGATAAGCAGAGTTTTTCCTGTGCAATCTTCAGTTGTCCCGGGTCCTGCTCAGGTCGCGGACGGGCGATCGGGTTGTTGTGGCAGGAAAGACAGTTGGGCGATCCTTTCACTCCCTCCGCGAGAGCCTTTGCATGCGCGGAATGGGCAAATGTCTCCTGAACGTCCCCATGGCACTGCCCGCAAGTCTCTGTCAGCTTTGTCGGATGGAAGGGAGACCCGGAGGCCTTGACCCGGACAACGTCATGCGTCCCGTGACATTGCTTGCACGACACATCGGCGTCGCCGTTCCTCCCCTTTGCGCGTATCATCTGCGGGTGGAATGGATGTTTCAGCGAGGCATCCTTATGGCACGTCAGACAGTTGATCGGTTCGATGTTCTCCTTGTGCGGAACATTTTCGGGATCGAATCCGACGTGGCAGGCAACGCAGACAAGTCTGCTGTGAGGGGATTTCTTGAGGACCGCTTCATCGGCGTGAAGGGAGACTTCCTTCCCGTTCCGTTCCATGGTCAACGAGGGTTCACTATGACACATCAGACAGTCCGCACTCGTTTGAGCGAAGAGAGGAACGCCGACCGTCGAGACAAGGAACAAGAGGAGGAATAGCAGGGACGGGCCCGGTTGTGTGCGGGGCACGGAGAGAAATCGTGTCTGAACAATGAACGCTACGAACACGGAGAAACCTTTATGATAGAGTCGCTATGGGGTCGTTGTGAGTTGCTCTATCCCGACTCAACGCTTTGACGATAACAGGAGATTACCGACTTCTGTGCTGATTTGCAAGGATTATCAACCCTGGCCGATCTGAATGTATTTGATTTTTATCCAAAATATCATCTTTCCCTCAAAAATGTGACTTCATAAAACAACCAGGCAGCTTCGACACATCGGGTAATCTCGGAAGTGTCGAGAAGCTGCCTGGGAACAATCGCGCTTCATTGAACATCCAAAGACTCGAAGATCAGTCTATTTCGATTTCATGGATTCCAGCCGCTGCGTCAGAGCTTCAAGCTCCTCAGCTGACCCCTTGAAGGACGCCCTACTTCGAGATGCCCAAGTACTACAACCCGACCGCGCTTGAGTTCGAAAACGCGATGAGAGTAAGGACCAGTATCGCCAGACCCAGCAAACATCCTGAGAACCACATTCGTCGTTCATTCATGGACTGCCCCATTCCTTCGTGATCA
>JBBEBV010000406.1:0-10429 GCA_040882165.1 Bacteroidota bacterium | reverse complement strand
CGCCCGCCTGACTGCGTCAGGCAGTCGGGCGGGGCAGCAGGCGGACGGGGTGCCTCCGTGGCAAGAACGAGTTGCTCAGCATCAAGTTAGAACTCGGGGCCAAGCGAGAAATAATAGATTGGTTCGGAGAAACTGGAGCCGTTGAAGTTCCACGCCACGTCGATACGAAGCGGGAAGCCCATGAAGATAAGCCGGCTGCCCAGGCCTGTCCCTACCAGAAGATCCTTGTTGCGCACACCGGCCTCTGTTCGATGGAATGGCTGCCATGATTTCGTGTGGGTCCAGGCCGAACCAACGTCGATAAACGCCGCCCCCAGGATGTTCTGGAACCCGATCGGCAATGCGCCGAGGATGAAGTACCGGACGAGCGGGAACCGCAACTCGAGGTTGGCCACGGCAAAGCGTGTTCCACTCCGGGCGTTGTAATTATACCCCCGGACCGGCAGGACCGGCGTCAGGAATGCGTAGTCCTCCACATTCACGATCGGGATCGAACCCCCGTCGAACCGACGGTTCATCCATCCGTCCGTTCCCCCGATGAAGAAATTCTGCCTGTCCGCACCGTTGCTGATCCCTCCCGCAAACCGGTAGACGAACACGTACTCCTGCCCGAACTTGTTATACTTCCGGTAATCGAGCGTCAACGTGTAGAGATCGAGGGATTCACTCCCAAACTTGGGTGTGCCGTAAAATGTAAGGTTGAACCGCGAACCGTTGTTCGGGGCAAACCACCCACCCTGCCAGAGGGAATTGTCGTTGACGTACGAAATGGTCGGCATCAGCAGGGAGCGGCGTTGCGGTTTCTCAAACGGGAAATCGAGATTATCGCGTGAAAGGTTCAACCAGTTCAGCGCAACATCGAGCCTGTTGAACCGGTCGATCGGGTAGGAGCCAATCACCCCGATTGCCCACGTCCGAAAGCGGTACAGATACGCCCCGCCGAAACCGTCCCCGAGGTACAGGAACCGCGCACTATGAAAACCCTGGAAGCCGTAATCGATGCGGTCAGGCAGGTAAAGGTAGGTCAGCCCATAATCGCTGTTCTTGAGGTCCAGCAACAAATTCGTCTGGAAGATGATCTGATGATCCCCCATCATATCACTGAAGGCCATCAACGTCGTTCCTTCGACACCGTAGAACGTATTGTAGGCAGCGGTGCCGTAGACCAGGTCCGGTGTAAAATTCAGCTTGTATTTCCGCGGAATGTAGTGTCCCTCGTCATCACGGTTATCCGCGATGTCGAACCGGGGTGTTGTGCGGGGGATCGCGACGGTATCGCGCATGGCCTCTGAAGAAAAAATATACCCCTTGAGGTCCACCCGCCCAGCGGAGGAATAGTGTGAGCCTTCGCTGCTCGTATCGGGAACCACAACGATGTTTTCACTGATGGCGATCGTGTCGGAGGCGACGGTTGAGACGAGGACTTCCCTCGGCTTTTCATCTCTGGGGAGTTGCAGTTTTCTCTTGAAATACTCCGTCGGCTCAAGCCCGGCCACGTTGAGCTTTCGTTCAAACGGCGTTCGCATCATGAAGATATCGAACCCCGCCTGGTTCAGGGAGGAGAAGACGAGTTTGGTTCCGTCATACGACACGGAGAGTTGATAGATGCCGGAGAGGGAATTGGTAATGGGGCGGTCGGTCCCAGCCTCCACGTCGTGCTCATAAATGTTGTTGATCCCGTTCCGGTCGGAGATGTAGAGCAGCTTCTTGCCGTCGGGAGAGACCACCGGGGAAGTTTCATCGCTGTGCTGATCGTCCGTGATGCGCTTGATCAACCTCGTCGCCACGTCCATCCCGTACAAATCCAGCTGGCTGTAGTCCACCTTGTGCATCTTGAAGTTGGCGGGGATCCGGTTCGGCGAAAGGAAATCTCTCCGGTCGGAGGAAAAATAGATCGTGCTGCCGTCCGGGGAAAACACGGGATCGGAATCGGAAAAGACATCGTTGGTCAGGTTCGTGAGAGTTTTGGATTCCAGGTCGTAGGAATAAATGTCCGACTGCGGCGCCTTTACGCCGACGAAGGCAATTTTCCCGCCGTCGCGCGACCAATCGACGGAGAAAATGGCGTCGAGGTCGAACACCAGTTTTTCCGTGTCTCCCGAATTGACATCGACGACGAAAATCGCGTCGTGCTCACCTGCTTTCGTCGTCAGGGCGATTCTTTTTCCGTCGGGCGACCATGTGATGCCCGGGGTCAGGAGCTTCAGCTCCTCAAAATCCTTCGTGCGTTGTCCGCCGACGATCTTGTCGAGAATCTGGCCGTCGATGGCCGACATGAGATAGACCTCAAAATAATCGTTCCGGTCGGAAAGGAACACGATCTTGTCCCCCTGCGGCGAGATGGCGGGACTCGTATTATAGAAGTTGCCTTCCTTGACATGCTCGGTGAACCGCCGGGCGAAGTCCGCCGGCTCCTCACGCTTGGCGATATCGGGCCAGTAGAGCACCTTCTGTTCCTTTTGCCACCGCTCGGAGAGCTCCTTGAGCGTCAGGCCGATCGTGCTCTTCAGTCCCTGCTCGACGCTCCGGGTGGCCCTCATCCGGTTCAGAATTTCCCCGATCTTTTGCTCGCCGTACTTGGTCGCGATGTAGTACCAGACGGATTGCCCGCCGCGGTAGGCAAAATAGCCTCCAAGGTACTCGATCGGGGGAAGATAGCCCTGGATGGTGGCGTCCCGGATGAACATATCGGAGTTGGTATCCCACTGGAGGGCGGCATACTCTGCGAGCCCCTCGTTCATCCAAAGGGGGAGCACGAACGGGCTGCGGGAGGCGATAAGCGACTGGATCGACCCGCCGTAGAACATGTCGTTGATGACCGCGTGAACCAATTCATGATGGATGACGTGGCGGAACATGCGGTAGTTCCCCTCGAACGGAATAACGACACGGTTCTTGAACAACTCCGTGACACCCCCCACCCCTTCTTCGAGATACTCGCCGACCACATTGGTCTGCTGGAAATCGTTGTGAGAGTTGTAGACAACGATCGCAACCCGGTTATTGATGTCGTACCGGAACAACTTCCGGATCGACTCGTACGAATCCTCGATGGCATCGGCGGTGAACTCGGCGAGCTCATACCCGTCCTGCGAAAAATAGATGTCGAAGTGGTTCGTCTGGATGTATTGCCATTCAAAATTCTTGTACTGCACCTTGTTCTTGCCGAAGACCGAGTTCTGGGCTTGGGCACTTCCCGGTGCAACAAGGATGATGAAGATGAACATCCCCAGGATAGTTTTCATACGCGTCCCCTCACTTTTACAACCTGATGATAGGATTGTAGCCAAATTCGCCGGAACATGCAACGCATACTCGTTCAACAAACCAAAATCCACGATGAGTTCCCTTTACCGATGATGGCGGCGGCCGCCCCTCTTTACGGGGGTGGTCTCTCCGGTCACCATGGCAAAATCAATCTCCCGTTCCTCCGCATTGACCCGTATCACTTTGACCTTGACGGTATCCCCCAGCCGGTAGCGCTTTCCCGTTCGCTGACCGATCAGGGCATAACTCTTCTCGTCATAGAGATAATAGTCGTCCTCCAGGTCGCGCACGTGGATCATCCCCTCGACCAGGAGATCGTTGATCTCGATAAACACGCCGAACCGCATGACCCCCGAGATCAGTCCTTCGAATTCATCCCCGAGGTGTCGCTTCATGTACTCCACCTGCATGACCTTGACGGCCGCCCGTTCCGCTTCCATGGCCACCCGCTCCATCGCGGACGACTGTTTGGCAATCGGCGGCAGACCCGCTTGAATCTCCTCCCGCCTCTTCAAGGCCTGGACTGAGCTCGCCGAAGTCCCGATGGCGTACTCCTTCAGCAACCGATGCACGATGAGGTCAGGGTACCGGCGGATAGGGGAGGTAAAATGGGAGTAATGATCGAACGCCAGTCCGTAATGTCCGATGTTGTGGTCCGAGTAAATCGCCTTCGCCATCGAGCGGAGCGCAACTTCATTAATGACATTTTCAACTTCGGTCCCCTTGACCTGCTCCAGGAGCTCCTGGAGCTGCTTCGACCTTACACCGCCGTCGAGGCTGAGCTTGTAGCCAAACTGCGAGACAAACCTTGCCAGCTCGGCGACGCGGTCCGGGTCGGGGGAATCGTGAATTCTGTACAGGAACGGCCTCTTATGCTCCTCCTTCTTCGCCTGTCCTCCGTGCTTTGCCACCATCTGGTTGGCAAGCAGCATGAACTCCTCCACAAGCCGGTGGCTCTTGAGCCGGACCTTCTTGATAATTTCCGTCGGCTCCCCTTCATCGTCGAACCGGAATTTGGCCTCTACCGAATCGAAGTCGATGCTCCCCTGTTTGATGCGCTTCTTCGTCAAGGTCGATGCCAGCTCCTGCATGGCGTGCACACGTTCCAGGATGGGGGTCGGGACGGAGTCGTCCTGGCCGCCAGAAAGGATGTGCTCCACTTCCTCGTACGTGAACCGGCGTTTGCTGCGGATGACGGTCTCGCGAATATCGTATTCCGTCACAATCCCCTTCGGTGTCACCGTCATGAAAATGGAATAGGCAAGCCGATCCTCGTCGGGACGGAGGCTGCAGATACTGTTCGAGAGTCGTTCCGGCAGCATCGGGATGACCATGTTGGGAAAATAGACGCTCGTGCTGCGTTTGAGTGCCTCCTGGTCGAGGACTGTTCCCTCTCTCACGTAGTACGAAACGTCTGCGATGTGCACACCGAGGAGGAGATTGCCGTCGGGCAACCGCTCGAGTGAAACGGCATCGTCAAAATCCTTAGCGTCCTCGGGGTCGATCGTCAGGCAAATCTCTTGCCGGAAGTCGAGCCTGCGCGCGATCTCCGCTTGCGGGATCACGTCCGGGAGATTCTCCGCCTCCTCTGTCACTTCACCGGGGAACTGGAGCGGAAGTTTGAACTCGCTGATCACCGATCTGATTTCGGCCGAGACCTCCCCGGCCCTCCCCAGCACTTCGACAATCCGACCCTCGGGGCTCAGATGTCCCATACCCCACGTCTCGATGCGAATGACAACCTTGTCCCCCGGCGTCGCATTGAGGAGCGCGCCCTGGGCTACGAGGACGTCCCTGGCGATCCTGCGATCATCGGGAATCACGACGAAGAAGTTCTTGCTTTTCTCCAGCGTCCCCACAAGTTCCGTCCGTCCCCTCTCCACGACGCGTATGATCTCCCCTTCCGGTTTGTCGCCTTCTTCCCGCTGTTTCGTCGGTTGAGCAAAGAGGGAGACCTCCACGGTATCGCCATGCACGGCCATGCCGCGGAACCGGGGTGGGATGAAGACTTGCTCATCCGTTCCGTCCACCTTGACAAACCCGAGCCCCTGCTTGGTCATGGCGAGTTTGCCGACGACGAGTTGCGCCACGGCGCGGTGTCCGAACTGGCCGTTCTTGACGCGGTTGATCTGATCCTTCTCCTGCAACGTGTGAAGGGCGGCCCTCAGGGCCTCCCGTTCCTCGTCGGTTTTCAAACTTAAACGGCGCTCCAGCTCGCTCTTCTTAAACAACTGGTTCGGGTAACGGGCAAGGAACGCGAGAATCTTTTTTGATGTCGTTTCGATGATAACTCCTTAAGGGGCTGAAGCCCCTGGGTGTTCGGTTTTTTTAACCCCGACCTGCCCCGAAGGGGTGGCTTCGCCAAAGGTCGGGGTTAGAGTTTGAAAAAGCCCGGAGGGCGATTCACCTTCAATGTTGATCTTCGTGTCCTTCGTGGAAGTTCTTTTAGAACGTGATACGGTACAGCAGGCGGATCCCCTTCGATTCCCGCCGTTGCTCGATAGTTTCGACCCCCTCCACTCTGCGTTCCGCTTCCAGGATGAGGTTTCTCCACCGCTCAGACCCGAGCAGGGCGCTCATCGGCAACTGGATGCTTGCGTTGGTGTTATTGATGTCATTCAAGATCCTTCCGCCAAGCCGGACAACCGCGTCCCCCAACTCCGCCGTCACGCGCACATCAGCCGACTCCTGGAAATTCCCTCCGTAGTAAATCACATCGACAGACTTGATCACTCCCAATTCCCTTCGCAGGAACTCGGTCAAGGGACCGGAGAGAACGGAGGAGGTCAGTCCACCCAGGATCGATGTGCTGATCAGGGATCCCCGTTCACTTTGCGTCAGCTCATTGCGGAAGGAGCCGGTCACAAGGTAGGAAAGGGCATTCGCCTCCACATCACCGGTTGCCTGGACGATCCTGCCGTCACTTGTTTCAAAGGCCAGTTCCGTCCTGACCCGGGGTTGCTCCCTGGTGCCGGTGATCACGAGCGAAACAATAACCTTCCGCGTGTCCTCCGGAATGCCAAGTTCATTGTTGATGGCGGCACTTGCTGTTGAATCGCCCCCCGCCCTGGTGTACACTCCTTCGTACTTGGCGACAACATCCAGCTCGGGGTTAAACGGACTCCCTGTGAAATTGATCTTCCCCGTCGCATCCAATTTCTTGAAGATGCTGTTGTAGTACGAACGGCTGCCGAGGTCCACCTCCCCGACCAGCCTTACCTGGTCCCCTTCCTTCGTAAACGTCGCCCGGCCTTTCAGGTCCGCAAAAAGTTCCTCACTGGTAAGGTTGTTAAAGACAAACCTCACCTGGGTGATTCCCTGCGTCTCGATGATCAGGTCGTACACGATATAATCAAGGAAAGAGGTGTCCGTTTGGTCAGCGGAATCGGCCGCCAGGCCGTTTCTTCCGTTGGGGATGAACGGATTGGCCGCAGTGGCATCAGCCCGCGCGGCGGGGGACACATCGGTCACGCCGTTTGCCGAGGCTAGGGGGATCGCCTCCGGTTGCAGCGCGTCGGAAACGGAGCGTTCCTGCCGTTCCTGTGCCTCGGAAATGCGGCGGATGGTAATCCTGTTGCCCGGAATTTCCTGTAATTCCCTCGTGGGAGGGAATGTAAGATTGGCGTTGCGGATAAACAGGGTGCCAGTCACGAAGGAGCGCTCGGGGGCTCCTCTCCATTGAATACCGGATGAGCTTGTGGCTCCGAAGAGATCACCGAACAGGTTTTGCCCGGGCCCCCGCGAGGATTCCTTCATAACCAGGAGTTGTCCGTTCGCGAGCAGGTCGAATTCCCGGATCTTGAGTCCTTCGAGGGTAAACGTTCCGTTCACCGTCAAGCTCCCGTCCGGACGATCCTGCGGAATGTTGGCGACCGTTACCCCCTCCAGGGCAATACGTCGCCCGCTCGGGATAAAACGGCCGTTGACGATGTAGGAAATATTCAGCGGCATGAAGAGGAACTTTGCCTCCTTCAATTCCATGAAGCCTTCGTAGGTGGGGGACGAGATGGTTCCCCCCAATTTCATGTCACAGACCATGCTCCCGCTCATATTCTTGAGTTCACTGATGAACGGCTCGAGGAACTGTAACTGGAACCCGCCGGTCCGAACGGCGAGATCCATGGTCCCTTCCGGCCTGTCCCCACGGGCCGATCGAAAAGCGATTTGGTATGGAAGAGACCCTGCGACCAGGACATCGGGGGGAGCGGTTGCCTGTTCGGGCCGGCTCCGGAACTGTGTATCGGTTTGCAGCATGCCGTTTTCATAGGACGAGCGGCTCGTGATCTGGCCGAACACCGTTTCCCGGTACCGAACGCCGTTGGCATTCAACGTCAGCGAAAGTTTCGGCTGTTCGAACTTCCCTTTGAACTCCGCCTCGGCATTGACGATGCCTCTGAACAGCGATCCGCCCCGGCCGTCGTCGAACCGGCTTGAGAAGTTTCGCATATTGTTCAGGAGAAAGTTCCGGAGGGAGACTCTCAGGTCTGATGTTCCTGCCGGATCAAAGTACCCGTCGGCGTAGAGCTCCTCAACCTCATGACGCATCCAGAGGTTATCGATCTTGAAACCGTCTGCCCCCAGCTTCAGGCGGACAGGATCGATGTTTTCGTAGGCATAGGAATCGATGTCCACCAGAAGATGTTCCAACCGGATGGCGAGGGAGCCTGAATCGAAGGCCGAGACGCCCCGCATGTCCACACGGGCAAACGAATCGATGAGGGCCGTCGCCTGAAAAGTGCTCGAGTCGCCCTGCCAGAATATTCCGGTCGAAAGTCCGGAGAAGAGCACCGAGTCCAGCATGAACTCCTGTGCCCGGAATTCCACCGTCGTGACCAGGTCGTCAAACACCAACTCCGGAGAAAGCCCCTTGACGGAGAATGAAAGATCGGAGTTGGCAATCTGCAGGCTGGTACTTTCGTCCGCATAGTGAAAAGACTCTGCCAGGACCTCGCCGCCAAAATTGATGCCGGAGGGAGTCCCGGTAATGGATCCGGACAATCGGAGGTTTCCCCGAAGGTCTTTGAACAGGATGGCCCCGATCGGTCGCGCATCCTTCACCCTGAGTGTGAACGCGGCATCGGTTGGATGAGGGAGCGAACGGTTGCCGGCCTGATTCGTCCCTTGAGGGCGAACCCTGCGAATGGTGGACCGCAACGAATCCAACGAGACAAAGCGGCGATCCACCGCTTCACCGAACATCGTCGCCCCTTGCTCGATCGCCGCGCGAAAAGTATTCGGCGTAAAAGTGCCGTCGATGTCCAGATCCGCCGGGTCCGACCGCAGACGGAAGGTCTGGCGTTCCCGGTCTGTCGTGTTCAATTGCACGTTCAGCACGGACCGGTCAAAACTCTCCCCCTTGAACGAAGAGTTGGAAAAAAGGATGTCCAGGGTTCCCCGCATTCCTTCGGGGTCGAGACCGACGCCGCTGGAGCGGACTTCAAACGAAAGATCGCTCTGGTAACGGGCATCCCTCAGGAGCTCGGCGAGGTTCAGGGATCCGACGGTTCCAAGAACGTGGTACGACACCGAGTCGTTGTTCAGAAAAACAAAATTCGTGGCAAGGTCGAAGCGGGCCTGCCCGAGGGCTCCTACGAATTTCGAGCGCAGGGTCCGCTCCGAGGCACCCACGCTCAGGGTGGATGGTCTTACGCGCATACCGCGGAACTGGGAAGTGTCGATCTGCATCGTCATCGTTCCCTGGAACGCTGCCACGGTTGTTCCGCTCCCCTTGACGTCGATGGTGGCGTTCAGGTTGCTTGTAAAATTATTATCGTGGAGAAGCGGCGCGAGGTTCACACCCTCCGCCTTCACGGTCCCCTCATACGAGAGTTCCTCACCCCTCGAATCGATGGTTGTTTCCAGGCCCACCGATCCTGCCTGGGAAGAGAAGGCGAGGCGGGCGGCAAAGAGCCTCGGACGGCCTTTCAACCAGAGATCATAATTGACAAGGCCGAGGCTGTCGAGATTCGGCAACCGGAGTCCCGGAAGGACCTCGCCCAGATCACGCGCGTCGATCGTGCTGTTGAGGGATGCAAAGTCGAGCTCCAATTCCTCCGGAGCATGGAGATTGGTGATCGTCCCTGCGAGGTTCACAGAGGAGCGCGATGTCTGCAGGTGAAACGATGTCACCTCGAGGTTCCTGAACGTTCCCTCCGCCTCAAGATCGCATCTCACCGAGCGGTCCAGGAAGGAGAGGGACGGGCCGACCACTTGTTTCAGCTCTGCAAGGTCGAGGGTATTCAGTTTCATGCTCAGGCTGAACGGGGCATCGCGCAATTCCCGAAGATCGGCGAGCGCCGTCATATCGGCCTTCTGAACCCGCGCATCGATGCGGAGAAAGGACCGGTCCGTTTTGATGTCCAGGGAACGTACCGACGCTTCCGTGGGGGAGAGAAACACGTCGCCGCTTATTTTCTGCACACGGAAGCCGGGCGCGACGGAGGCAAAGGAGAACGAACGGATGGTTCCGGAAAGCGCGCCATCGCTGATGCGGATTCCCGCGTCAAGCGTGACGCTTTCCAGGGAAAGGTCGGCATAATTCAATTCGTCGGATGCCGGAGACGTTCCGCCCGTTTCCTGCTGTTGGATCGCGACCGAATCGAGGATCGAAACGGTTCCTTCCTGCACTTCCACCTGCCTGATGTTGATGACCCAGGACGAAGGGCTGGAAGTGGAATCGGGGGGAGTATCGGGGGAGGCAGGCTTCGAGAACCCGGCCGTGTTCCAAACGCCTTCGGAGGAACGACGGAGAATGAACGCCGGACGGACCAGCTTGACGCGGGAGAGGGAAATACGTTTTACAAAAACACTCAAAGGATCGTACCGCGCCTCAAGACGTTCCACAAACAGCACCAGGGAGCCCGACTCGTAGACCGCCACACTATCGACCCAGAAGCCGGTCAGGAGGTTCCCTTCAATCCGGTTCAGGCGCAGCTCACTGTTTATCCCATAGCCGACACTCTCGATAATCAGTTGACGGAGATAGTGTCGGAAGGTGTTTGTCTGGGTAAAGCCCAGAACTGCCACGACCAGGAAAATCGCAACGACCCCTAAGTAATATGTCGATCGGAAGATTTTTTTCATGATGGGGGGAACTGATCACCCACGAAACACACGAACGTTGTCTTAAAAACACCCCAAGGGTCTTTAGCCCCTTCTAGTG
>JBBEBV010000405.1:0-10444 GCA_040882165.1 Bacteroidota bacterium | reverse complement strand
TTGAACTGTTTTCCGTGGAGCGAATCACCGATCCCCTTCGGCCAAGGTGTCTCCTTTTCCTTTCCGAGGATGAGATCGACAAAACGATAGGGATAGAGGAGGATCGTAGAATCCATAACCGCCTCATCACTTGCCGAAGAGAACGAAAGACCGTGGGCGCGCAACGCCAGTCCATGCACGTACGGATAATCGAAGGTGTTCCCGGCAATGACCTTCCCCTCCTGTTCCGAAATACTCGCCCCATGCCCGGGCCCGTCATTTCCGCGGTATGGGGAGTTCCGGTCGAAATCATACTGTTCTCCCGTGAATCCGACCTCCTTTCCATCCGGAACACCCCGGTCAAGCCAGCTCATAAATCCCTGGAACTCACCCGCTTCAACCACACCCGGTCCTGAAATCCTGTCGAATCCATTCACGATCAGCACCGGTTGGAGCGTGTCCGCTTGCCGGCAGACGGCGAGAATTTCAGACGGGAAACTTTCCCCTCCGTCGTTCACCGCGCTCACTTTAAAACTGTAGATCGTTCCCGGTGTCAGGTTATCGACACTGGCAAATGGAGTATCGACGATCTTCCCGTTATCGAACCCGCCATCCTCGGAACGAGTATAGACAAGATACCGATCAGGGATGGCCGATGGTTCAAGAGGGTCCTCCCGCGGCCTCCATCGCAAGACCGCACCTCCACGTTCATCCAACTCTGCCGTGAAATGGGTCACGGGCAGCGGTTGAACGACAGAGGGGACGGCGTGCTGCACGGAAAGAAACCGGAGCATCGCCTTATAGATCGCCCTCGCCACATCGAACCGAAACCGGGGATCGAGGACGAACTTCATGTCCAGGAAGTTCTGGTGCGAAAGAAGTTCCAGCAACACCGACGGCATGTTCGGTCGTGTGGCCTCGCTGTAATCAGCATTGCGGAGTTGCCGGCGGGTCCACGCGGGATCGTACTTTGCGCGAAGGTCCTCCACAATCTGTGTCTGCAGAATGTCGGCAAGATCGCGATTCGCAAAGCGGGAGACGCTGTCCGGGAACGCCCTTGCTCCGTTGGCGTCCTGCACATGGTAGATCGAAAGTGTCCCGACGGTGGTGTCGTTGTTCGTGATCCCGGCATCGGTATGCATGGCCAGTGAGAGGTCGATGGGGATCCCGAGCCCTTTTTCTTCCCGCGCTTTATTGGGGCCATAAGGGGCTCCGGTCAGGTAGTTCAGGTATTCTGCCCGGCTTTGATAATCGTCCCGGTAATCGTTCATTTCCTGGTTCAGACTGAACACGAGCGTATCCGGCATTCCCGCAAATTGGAGCCAGTATCGGCTCCCCTCAACGTACTTGGGACGTCCGCTGGTTCGTCCCGCGCGTGCAATAACCCCCATCCCTCCGCCGAACCGGACCGCATCGGCAGAAAGCACTCTTCCCGGTTCACTGCTCAGGTTGGTCAGGGTGACGCTCCCCGCATCGGGATTTCGACCTTTCCCGAATCGGAAGGTCCCAAGATAAATCCACGTGCCGCCACCGATCTGCTGGTTCACAACAAAGACCGTACTGCCGCCAAGGTGATGGACGACGTACCGCGCGTCGGAAGTATTGGAATCCGAGGCACTGTAAGAAATAGTTACGGCGTAAGAGCCCGTTTCCGGCATATCGGGCACCCATGTAGCGCTAGCGGTTGCGACTGAATCGGTCCACATTATGCGATGCGTACCGGCCTTAAAGGGATTTACACCAGGGCCGTACGGAGGAGTTCCAATGGCAAAGGCCTCTCCTACACCGGTTGTCCATGTGAGACCAGCCGCGGGCCTCTCGGTATAACCCGTGGCAAGGGAATCGTTATCGACAATAACCTCGTTCGTCTGCGTATCCCGTTCCCGTGGTACGAACACCAAAGCTCCCGCGTTTTCGAGCATAGGGATGAGGTACGGCAGGATAAAGGCAGTCGGGATCAGGTCTTCCACGGAGAGGAAGAGCCGCGGCCGCTGCCATTCCCACCGGTCGATCTGGTTATTGTAATACCAACCGTGGCTGTGCCAGAGGCCGATGTTCCGGTTGAACAATCCTTTGGACGGGACGAACGGTTTGCTGACATTCTGCACCACCGGCTGCGCCCGTTCAGGCATCACCAAAGGCATTCTTGAGCGGTCGTACGTCGCCGGGTCTTTCCTGAAGTAATTCGGCACAAGTTCTTCGATTGGTTGTTGCAGCGACCGGAGAGAAATCGAGAATCCTTCAAAAGAATCCCGAAAGTATTCTTCTGCGCCTGCGTAGAGGACCCGGACATTTTCTTCCCGGAAGGGAATCATGGAAAGGTGACCTGTGAAATCGATCTCGACGATCTTCCGGGTGGAGTCGACTCTGACCGTATCGACACGTGTCTGGGGCGTCAGGTCAAATGGAAGGTTCTTTGCGGCAAGATCTTGTTTGAACTCGGCGATCACTTCGTCTGCGGAGAGTCCCGGGGCAAGTCCGATTGAACGGAGTGCCGCGCAGCCGGAGACCAGGAGACTAGCGATGGATGCAGCAAGCAGCAAGGAAGTTCGCATAAAGAGATGGGAACCGGATCATGATGGGAGTATTTCGCCTCTGTGCGTCCCGGCCGAACAGTTTATTCCGAATTCAGGGAAAGAGTTGGTCGGGAGGCGTGAGGAGTTCAAGCTGCTCTCTCTGTGCCGCATCGAGGATGGTCAATCCAAACTGATAGGATGCATTCATCCAGCCAAATCCTTCGCGGGTGATATACGAAAATACCGTCCCAACATTTCCGTATTCAGCGAAAACCGCGTGGGTCATGGCATCCACATCGAATTTTTCCGGAACGGTCCCATGGAAATCCACTGCACTCCGTGTGATCATGGAAAGCCAGCGGTAAGCAAGTCGCTGTGCTTCGTGATGGTACCCGTACCGGTTCAGTCCCACCCAAGCCAGCATCTGATGCGGTGCCCACCCGTTGGGATAATCCCACTGGCGGGCGGGTCGGTCGTCGGTCACCGGCCCCCGGGATTCCTTTGTTGTGCTCACCAGGCCTCCGGCCATTTCCAGAAGCGGGAGCGTGGAATCGACGAGCATCCGCGCCTGGTACTCCTCCGCGTGGCCCGCCCAGAGGGGGTAGAGGGAGGTTGCACTCACGAACTCGTGCTGTGAGCCGGTCCGGAAATTGTAGTCAAAGAACTTGCCGCGTTCACCGTTCCACATCAGCTCAGTCATGCGCTTCGCCCGGACATGCGCCCGCAGTTTCCATTCCTCGAACCGTTCTTCCGTTCCTCCCAACGCCGCCTGGCCTCCGAATTCTCTCTCGAGAATCTCCGCAATGTCAGTCTCGATCTTGTAGAGCAGGCTGTTGAGATCAACCGTAACCAAGTCGCCGCAAATTCCCTCAAGCCGGTTGCTGGTGTCGTGGCCGGACTCGCGCATCGCCCGGTCGTGTTTGAAATAGTCATCCAATTCCGGGACGTTGATGATCCCTGCCCGGTATCGCTCCTCAAATTGTACCGGATCCAGACCTCGTGCGCGGGCGATCCGAGCGAAGATGGCATCGAAGTGCCCCGGCTCAACTTCCGGTGGCGGACCTTCACCGCTGTCGTAGTACCTGCTCAAGCCGGTTTGCGTCAACCGGTCAGCCCCCATCCAGACAGTCTTATATTCTTTAACGGCAGCTTCGAGTGCGGTTTTCAACCACATGAGCGACACATCCGTTCGTGGCATGCGATCGTAGACCGCACGAATCATCGATGTCAAAAACGGAGGTTGTGAACGGGTGAGATAATAGGTCCGGTTTGCATTCAGGATCTTCCCGTAGTGAACGATCTCGTAGACGAAGTTGTCGACCATCGCTTTGGCGAGATCCAATCGCCCATCCTCCAGCAGTCCAAGAGCTTCAAAATAACTGTCCCACCCGTACATTTCGTTGAATCGGCCCCCCGGCACCACGAACGGAACTCCCTGCACGGTTCCGTCCTTCGCCCGCTCAAGCGCAAGCGTGAGAAGGCCATGTCTTCCTTTCAGGGATCGGATGAACGCCGGGGTCATGGTATCGGGAAGCTGAACGACCTTGAGGTTGAGTCCGGGGTTGCGTTGCGCAACGTCGGAGAAGTACTTGAACCCCTCCGGATCGGTTGCAGGCACATACAAGTACTTCGAACCGTCGACCGTTCGCATCTTGTCATCCTGCAAAATCCCGGGGAGGTGTGCTTCGTCGATGCGCCTGGTCAGGGAGTCCCAGTACAACTCCCGAATGAGCCGCGAGATACGCCGAACGGGCGGTTCATAAATCCGATCGAGTTGGATAAACGCCGTGTCCAAACCCGCATCGCGCGCAAGAGAAAGCTCCTGCAGGAGAGTCGAAAGAAAGTAGTTGCCTTCGATATGATGCTGGTGTCCATTAAGATCCGTCACGAGATGCCGTTTGTCCCCTCTCAGGGTCCCGGCGATGTGTCGATCGTCGATCGTGATCTTTTTGTCGTTGTCGACATCCTCATCCTCGAGCAATTGATGGATGGCAGTTTCGACGTGGACATGGAAACCTTTTTCCATTTCATGATCCTGGGAGGACGCAACAAGAGTGACCATAACGACGGACGCTGCGGTAAGGAGAATGAGGAGCGATATCACTGGACGTTTCGACACAAGTCGATAATGACAGAATGTCCGAATAGAGTTTCACTGCGTGGCCTGGTTATTTGCCCGCAGAACCGGCTGAACGTTAATATACAAGAAGGAATGGAAGGCACAAGGGAAATGCGCGGCCCAGCCCGGCATAGACGGAGGAGCTTCGGCGCCGGCCGGGACATCGCGATAGCGACAATGAACAGCAATCCGTTACTTCGAAACCAGGTTTTTCAGAACAAACCAAACATTGGCCGGACGTTCCGCCAGGCGCCGCATATACCACGGGAACCAGAAACTGCCGTAGCTGATCAGGACGCGGACACGAACACCCGCCCGCGCCAATCGGAGCTGTTCCTCCCGTTTAATTCCGTACAGCATCTGGACCTCGAACAAGTCCCTCGCAATTCCCTCCCCGGCCTGGGCGGCCTGGATGCGCTCCACCAGCGCAATGTCGTGTGTTCCGATGCCTACCTTCGCCCCGTTGGTTCGCGCAGCCTGGAGGAGCTTCATGGAAAGCAGGAAAAAACTCTCATCCGTCTCCCTTTTCGTCGGGAAAACAATGCCGGGCGGCTCTGCGTAGGCCCCTTTGACAAGGCGTACGGAAGCAGCGATGGGGAGTAAACCGTTCAGGTCCGTATCCGTCCGGACAAGGTAAGATTGCACGCAGACCCCGACGTTCTCATGCTTCTTCCGGAGTTGTTTGAACAGTTCGAGCGTCCTGTCGACATACGGACTGTTCTCCATGTCGATCCACACCATATTTCCAAGCTCACCGGCGCGCAGGACGATTCTTTCCGTCAACGACCTGCACAGCTCATCGCTCAAATCGAACCCGAGCTGTGTAAGCTTGACGGAGACATGGCAATCGAGCCCCCTTCTCTTGATGCGGTCCAGCACGTCGAGGTAATGGTCGGCCACTGCATGGGCTTCATGTTCGTGAGTCAGGTTTTCACCGAGTTGGGTCACGATGGTCGGGATAGCCTGCTCGCGGAGGTTCTGGGCAGCCTGCAAAGCATCGTCGATTTCCTCCCCGGGCATAAAACGTGTCACGGCGCTGCGGACAAACCGGAAGTTCGGCAGCGTACGGCGCAGCGTTTCGTTACGGGAGCTCCAGAGCAGGAGCGATCGCATGAGTCCCATGCTCTTACTTTCTTGTCATACCGGAATGGACGGAATTGAATGCGCATCAAGATACGGCACAGGAAGAAAGGATTCAATATCGAAGAGCATGGCTGTCACCTTTCCGATTCTGAGAAAAAGACCGATGTCCACTGCCGGCACCCGGTTGCCATCCAGCCTCCGAGTACGTATTTTTATCCTAACGGTTTTTAACCTATTTTCCTCCCAGTCGTATCATTCCTACAAGCGGAAGAGGAGCAGGCACTGGACGCCTGGCACAATACGCAACAGACTCATGACCAAAGACTGATCGAACGATGCCAGGCTGGGGACACGGAGGCCTTCGGTCGCCTGGTACGGCAGTATCAATCGTACGCCTTTGCACTCGCGTTCCGGCTCTTGTGTGACGAGCAGGAAGCACGTGATGTCACACAGGAATCTTTCATAAAGGCCTGGACCAATATTGCACAGTTCAATCCGGAACGGAAGTTCACAACGTGGCTCTATACGATCGTCAGCCACCAGGCGCTGGATCACCTCCGTTCCCGCAAGCGACGCTTTGCGCTCTTCCCGCGGGATCCGGAAGAGGCCGACGTTCCGGACCTGCCGGATGAGAGACGGCTGGACGAAACAGTTTCGAACGCCGAACTTGCCGCGATCATCCGACGTTTGACGGAGCGGTTGTCACCAACGCAGAGGTTGGTCTTCTCCCTGCGTGACCTTCAAGATCTCCCTATCGGGGAAGTTCTCGAGATCACGGGCCTCTCGGAGGGAAGCATCAAGACGAATTTGCACTACGCGAGGAAACAGATCCGCACAATGCTGGAGCGATCCTATCACGTGAAGGAGAAATGAGCGATGACATGCCCTGAATACCAGAATCTCCTCCCCGCTTTCCACCGTGGAGAATTGACGGAAAAAGACTCACAGAACCTCCGTCAGCATCTTTCTTCGTGCCCGGCATGCTCCATGGAAAACGAGAAGGTCGTGACCGTAGAACGATCAGTTCAACGAATCCGGGCCATGCAACCTGTCCTGCCCGGCGGAGACGCGATGGCCCGGGAGATCATCCAACACATCCGGTCCGTCTCTTCACCGGGAGAAAGCGCTGGTCGGTGGGATTGGCTGAGCGGACTCTTTGCACTCGTGCAGCGTCCTGCCGCGAGAATTTCCTACGCCCTGATCGCCTGTTTCTCACTTGGAATGTTCGTGGTTCAACAGGGGGAGACGCTCACACGCGTCCGCGGACTCGAAGAGAGAATAGCACGGAAACAGGGAGTTCGCCTCGACATGCGGTACACGCTCGACGCTGGCCGGGCTCAGACAATCGCCGACATCGGGCGATTTTCATCGCTTCCGACCCTGGAGGCAGGTGCTCTTGTGCTTGACAGACAAACCGTGACAAGAGTTCTCGCTCTTCTGGAGCGGCAAATCCTCCCAGGCATTCGACCTCCGGGACCGTCCGCAGAGGAACGCTCCGTTCTGGAATCAACGCTGCGGGACATTAAAAAGAGTTTGTGGATACGATAACGATGGACTGGAATACAAAGGAGAGCACCATGAGACAGCAGCAAAGATGGTTTCTGAGTTTGACAGCGGCCCTGATATTCCTGACGCTCCCGGGGTGTCTGGATATCGCCACGACCACCGTGGTAAACAGGGATGGGTCAATTCATCGATCGGTGATGATTGAAGGCGACTCCGCCGCGATCCATGAGCACCGCTTCCCCCTTGCACTCAAAGGTCCATGGGAGGAGCGTATTGAAAAAATCGACAACAGGAAGTTCCGTTATACCGCTGTGCGACATTTCCAGGACGTTGCCGCGTTGAACGAGGCCATGGTCGGGGACCCGGATACATCGCTCGGCATTCACGCAACATTGGACAAGCGTTTCCAATGGTTTTTTACCGTGTACCGCTACAGCGAGAGACATGCCTCCTTCAACAGCTTTACCACCCTCCCCATCGGAGAGTATCTCACACAGGCACAAATTGACCTTCTGCTCAACAAGGGCTCCGAGGAACAAGAATTCGATACTCTGGCTCGTGATGAAGGAGAGAAGCAACTTGAGGAGTGGTGGACAAGGAATATTTTTGAAGTCTTCTTTTCGGAGTTCCTTATCGGTCTGAGAAGCATGGATGTTCCTGCGCTGAACGCCGAGACTGTCGTGGCAAGAAAAGAAGAGATGTTCAACGCCTCCAGGGAAGAATTCTCCAGCAAGGACTTCAAGAAAATAGAGGGAATCTTTGAAAAAGCCTTCGGGAAGAAGGTCGTACGGGAAGTGATCGCCTCAAACGACGAGGGTTTCAGAAAATTCAGACAGCGCCTTGCATTTCAGCAACAGATGTTTGAGAACTCCTACCGCGCCACGGTCGAGATGCCGGGGTTGATTGTCGGCACCAATGCTGCAACGATCGAGGGAAACAGCGTCACATGGGAGGATTTCATCACCCACGGGTTGATCTCGGATTACGAACTTTGGGTCGAATCGCGGGAGATCAACTGGTGGATGATCTACCTGACAGGGATTGTCCTCATCCTCGGCTTCCTGTTGTTGATCATCCCACTGTTCTGGAGGCGGGGAGTGACCATCTCGAATAAATCAAAAGAAACAGTACTCTAGCAAAAACCCCGGCTTGAAGACCGGGGTTTTCATACAGCACGAACAGAAACTGGCACTCTCTCTGTCGATCATTTGCGGCGCATCGTTGCCGCCAGTTCTGCCACTCGTTTCCCCAGGGCTTCCCCTTTTTTGAGGAAGAGAGAATCCACCTCCCCCTCTTTCGAGAGAAAGGGCCCCTCCCCTGTGACGGCGGATGCACCAAAGGAGGAGCTCCACTCCGGCCCGCCGACAACAACCATCCCGAAGACCAGCATGGAGTGAAGAATGTTTAATTGCACCACTTCTTCTCCGGCCGAGATTCCTCCGCCGGTTGCGAACGCTGCACCAACCTTGTTGCGCAACGGGGCTCCCTGGAACGGCCAGTCGTTGATGAACTTCTGCACTTCCGGCGCGACGGCGGCGTTGTACACCGGGCTTCCGACGACAATGGCGTCGGCCCACAGCACGTCGGCCGGCGTCGCTTCAGAGACGGGGGCAAGTTTCACATGCGTGCCCGCTACCCCCCGCGCCCCTCGCGCAACAGCTTCCCCCATCAATTGCGTATGCCCCTGGACAGTATAGTAAACGACCAGAATCTTCGCCTCATCCTGGGAGACCGCTGAACCGACGGGCCACATCAACAGGAGGAGCAGGGTCCAAGTGTTCCAATTCTTCTTTACCATAGCTCGCCCCGGTTTTTCCTCTCCTTCGGGCCCTTCGTGTTCTCCGTGGATACTATCCCTGCGCTCAATTGATTCTTTTAAGTTCAAGTTCGTCGAACCAGAAGTCTTCGTTCGGGACATCCAGTTTGATTTCCACTACTTTTCCCGCCGCATCCATCAGGAACTGGGCCTTGCCGTTGCCGAACCATGGAAATTTCATCCGCCATTGAATCTCAAATGTGTCGTAGTGCCAGTGTGAAAGATCGGCAACCAGCTCGGGATTGGGAAGAAGTCGGAGGACCAGGTTTCCGTTCTCCATCTTCACCTCGGCATTGCCGTAGAAGGCTCCCCCATAGGTGCCGGCATAGGCATCGAGCGGGAATGACGGCTTCGTGTTTGCAGCCCTCTTGTTCGCCTCCTTTTCCCGATCCTCTTGAGCTTTTTTCTTCGCCGCCCGTTCCCGGACAAGTGCTTCTCCGCTCCAATCCCGGTCTGGACCACCGAGATAGGCATCGAGGACCTTGTTCACCAGAGGCGTCGTAATGCCGGTCATGCTGTTGGTGAGGATCACGATTCCGAGTTTTTCGTCCGGCACAACCGCCATGCGGGAGAACATGCCGTCGTACCCGCCCGAGTGTCCCGCAACCAGCCGTCCACGGTAGTCCATCAAACCCCACCCCAGTCCATACCCGGAAAAATTTCTCTCCGGCATGCGCGCATGAGCTGTGCTGTCCAGGAAGAATGAGTTGTGGGGAGTCCACATGAACCGTGATTGTCTCTCGGAGAATATCCGCTTCCCGTTGTACACGCCATGGTTACCATGGACCCGGAGCCACTGTGCCATATCGGTGACGGAAGAGATGATCGCTCCTGCCGCCCCCATGACATCCCAATTATACCAGGGAAAAGTCATGATCTTCCCCTCCGATTCGCCATGGGGCGTCGCGACATTGGTTTTGTTTTTCAGATCGCTTATGGAGGTTACCGTATTGGTCATTCCCAGCGGCACGAAGAACCGTTCGCGGACAACCTCCTCCCACGGTTTTCCGCTTACGGTGTGCAGAACTTCGCCTGCGGCGATGAACATAAGATTGGAATACCCATACCCGGATCGGAAGGGGTACGCCCGTTTGAGAAAGCGTGCGCGCCGGACAACTTCCTCCCTGCTGTAGGGGGTTCCATACCACACGAGGTCACCGCTATAAGACCCGAGCCCGACACGGTGGCTGAGCAGATCGCGGACTCGGACATCGGCGCTGGTGGACGCGTCAAACACAGAGAAGGAAGTGAGATACTTCTGCACCGGATCGTCCCACGAAAGCTTCTTTTCATCGACCAGCTGCGCAAGGGCGGCGGAGGTGAAGGACTTGCTGTTGGAGGCAATGGCAAACAACGTGTGCTCATCCACCGTCTCCGGCTTCCCGAGCTCACGCACACCATACCCCCTGGCAAAGACGATTGTAT
>JBBEBV010000404.1:0-1693 GCA_040882165.1 Bacteroidota bacterium | reverse complement strand
GTCAACTCTATCATAAATACAATGGATGAAGGGAAAAGTTGGTAAGTTTCACGGACCCGCCAGTACGGCAGCCGAGGCCCACGTGCTTCCTCATTCTATCTCAAAAATCAACTCAAATCGGGCATATCGGAAGACATCCCTGATATGACTGTTGAGATTAATCAATTTCAGGCCATGGCCCGCGCTTTTAAGGCGTTTTTGGGTGGCAAAGAGAACACCCAGCCCGGCACTCGATATATACTCCAAATTCTTAAAATCCATCACTGCCGACTCTGTAATCTTGTCGAACTGGAGGCGGGCAGCGTCGGTCTGGGACGCGTCGAGCCGTCCCGACAATGCCACTGTATTTTTGTCTTTAAACGTTACGCTGAACATATCACTTCTCCAGGTACTTAATAAGCGTTACGATGCCTGTATGGTTGTGATGGTCGTACTCAATTCTATCCATTAACTCCTTGGTCAAATGAAGGCCCAGTCCCCCGGGCTCCCGTTCGTCAATGGGAGATTCCAGATCAACCTCCTTTGACAGTCTCGGATCAAAGGGGTGTTCCTCGGAATCGACGAGTCGGACGGAGAGTTGTCTCCCCTCCCTGGCGATGATGACGTTGACGTCATCGCGTCCCCCGGGATTGTATTTGACCATATTGGTGAAAATCTCCTCCACGGCAAACTTGATGGAAAAACGGGCGGATTCCTCCACAAGAAATGCCTCGAAACCCTCGTCCAAAAAGTCGAAGATTGCGTCGAGCGATCGAAAGGTTTTTTTGAACGCACGTTCCATGGTGGTTCGATCAACGTTTCACAGCGGGTCGTGGCAGAGCAGCGCGTAGGGACCCGAGCCACTTTCCTGAACGCGTGTAATATTCTTCCGGACCTGTGTATGAACGACGTGCACTTCAGTGGTGCGATGAAAGGATGAGTTTGAATGTAAGGAAGATGCGGACACGAGTCAAGAAAACACTCTACCTGGGTCCCGACCAAAAAAGCGTTGGGATTCTCAAGTCGGCTACCGCTCGTTGAGAAGCACTAGTGTCGCGTTCCGAACAAAACTTAAAAAGTCTCCCAACGAATCTACGCGAATGCTCACGAAGGGTGATTGAAACAAATTGGACCTGTCATTCCTTCATGGGGGCATATTCAAGATATTTCTCAACTGAGACTAAGGATTCGCGCTCAAAAAGTCACCGGTCTCAATCCCCGGCATACCTGGCCAGCAATGCCTTGAACCGCGGGTGTTCGCGTATCGGATCCCAGCGCGGATCCAAACGCAGGGTGTGATCGCTGAGGAGCGAAGGCCCCGACAACAGTTTCTCGATCTCCTCCAGGGCTGCATCGGTTTCGCCGATCTGAGCGAGGATCCGCGCGCGATCTTCCGCGAGGAGCGGACGGTCAAAAGCGTCCTCTCGATAGAGAGGCGATTGTTGAAGCCAATGGGCCTCACGCAGAGCTTCGTCGCGGTGTCCCAGACCGGCGAGGGCCAGGCCGCGGCTCGCATGAATCCGCCAGTCATCCGGTAACTGCGTAATCACCGAGTCCAGAAAGGTGCGTGCCGATTCAAACGCGGTGTGCGCTGCCGTTTGGTCACCGCGCAATTGGTGCGCCCAAGCGGCATAGAGCGGGGCTGGCAGAAAAAAGTCCTGCGCTTTGAAGACCTCGACGCGTGCAGTGCGAATGAACCGCAGTAGGCTGTCGG
>JBBEBV010000403.1:0-1698 GCA_040882165.1 Bacteroidota bacterium | reverse complement strand
TCCAACGATGTTGGGAACGATAATACGTTTTCCGGTTTCGCGGGCGACGTTCCTGGCAAGATATTCATCCGGCAGAAATATCACGCTATCGTTCTTGAGTGCGTTCACGATCTCGACCGCGTTAGCAGAGGTACAACAGATGTCGGATTCGGCCTTAACCTCTGCATACGTATTCACGTATGTCACAACCGGTACGCCGGGGAAACGTCTCTTCAACTCGCGCACATCCGCGGCGGTTATGCTCGCTGCCACCGAGCAGCCGGCCTGTTCGGAGGGGACCAGGACGATCTTCTGCGGATTCAGGATCTTTGCAGTTTCCGCCATGAATCGCACACCGCAAAACACTATGATATCCGCGTTCGTATCTCGTGCTATTCTGCTCAATTCGAGGGAGTCCCCCGTGTAGTCACAGATCGAGTGGTAGAGGGCGGGCTCCATATAGTTGTGGCCGAGGATCACCGCGTTCATTTCCTTTTTCAGGCGATTGATCTCATAGGCGATCTCTGCCTTGTACTTGAGCTCGATGTCCGGGACAATGCCGGTCAGTTTTTGCTCCAATACAGTATAAAAACTCTGAAACGTCATATGGAATCCCTGCGGGGGGGTACTTCAATGGTGAAGTTAATATCGAGGGCCTTCACCGAGTGCGTAAGCTCCCCGACAGAAATATAGGGCACTCCTGTTGCCGCAACAGCGGAAACATTCTCCAGTGTTATATTTCCGGAGACCTCCAGCGGCACAAGGTTTTCGGATACGACGACCGCCTCACGGATATTTGTCAGACTCATGTTGTCCAGCATGATCCGATCCGGTTTCAGTGCAAGAGCTTCCCGGAGCTCCTGGATGGTCCTCACCTCAATCTCAAGGGGACGTGCCGCACCAACGCCCGAACGGACCCGACCGACAGCATGAGGCAATCCCCCTGCGGCGGCGATATGGTTGTTTTTGATCAACGCCATATCATACAAACCCATCCGGTGGTTTTTCCCCCCGCCGATCTTCACGGCAAGCTTGTCGGTCAACCGCAGCCCTGGAGCCGTCTTGCGCGTATCGAGAATGGTTGCAGACGTTCCCTTTACCGCCTCAACAAACTCCCGGGTACGGGTGGCAATACCGGACATCCGCTGAAGAATATTCAATGCTGTGCGCTCGCCTGTCAAAAGAGCCTGAGCCGTTCCCTCGATTGTGGCGATCTTTTGCCCGTCGGAAATATTGCCTCCATCGGCAATGATTGGCTGCAGATGGGCGTTTGCATCGAGGCAGTGGAACACACACTCCACGACCTCCCATCCGGCTACGACCCCGGCAGATCGGGCAACAAAATGTCCAGTGAGCTGTTGTTCCGGCGAGAGGATCGCTGATGTGGTGACATCGCCCGTCCCAATATCCTCTTCCAAAGCCCTGCGGACGATCAATTCGATCCCGTTGTCTATCATTGGGTTCAATGTACTATCTAAAGGCATGAAGTGAAAGCCTTGCCGCAGGAATGTTCAGAGTTTGTCGGGGTCAATCGGCGGGTGTGTTGAACGTTTCGACGAATAAGGATCAGCGCCACTCGAGTACTTCCACGCGGTCTGCCACTCCGACGGTTCCTGTATTCGCAGCGATAAGGTTTTGTCCGAAGTATACCTCATTGTCACGGGTGCGGTATGTTGAAAGCGTACGGAGCGGCTCTTCCCCTTTGATGCCGGTGTTCTG
>JBBEBV010000402.1:0-10485 GCA_040882165.1 Bacteroidota bacterium | reverse complement strand
GCGACTCTTTCGTTTGCCGGTGTTCAGCTTGCCTTCCATTATGTCAAAGAAACCGACACCTATATGGTTCGCTCCTCCCTCACACCGCAGTGGTATACCGTTTCGAACTGGCGCGCAAATCAGGTGCTGAAGAGAAAAAAAGAAATAGTGCAGGTTGGAGCATAGCTCAGAGTCTCACCTCATTTCTCCCCTCAAACTCTCCCTTGGTTTCTTCTCCCGGCCCGATTCGTTGCCATTAACCCGGCTGGGGGTGGAGCTTATTCCCTTGCGTGCCGAGGCAAATTTGGTTACTTTTTTATGCTTTCAACGTTTTTCCATCGAATTCACTCAGAAATCAGAGGATTGGTAATGACGATTCGTATGATGCAGGGAATGCTGGTGTTTGCTGTTGTTGCTGTCCTGGCCGGGTGTGCCACGACTGGGGGTTCTGCCCGCCAAGGGACGTCACTCGGGTCCATCGGCGGCGAGGTCCTGACGCTCGAGGAGTTCGAAGATTCATTTGCGAAGAACAACGGCGGATGGGAAAAATCAGCAACTTCCTCCCTGGAAGAACGGGAACGGTTCCTCGACCTGCTCGTCAAATTCAAGCTGAAAGTACGGGAAGCCTACAGCCGGGGACTCCTGGACGACCCGGCAATCCAGGAGGAGCTCAAGGGATACAACACGTCTGTTGCAACATCCTACATGCTCGAAAAGGAGCTGGTGGAGCCGCAGATCAGGGGGATGTATGAACGAAGGAAAGCGGAAGTCCGTGCCAGCCACATCCTCATCCGCCTGCAGAATGAGGCCACTCCCAACGATACGCTCGAGGCCTATGAGAAAGCGATGAAAGTCATTTCCCTCGTGCCGACGATCGGCTTTGATACGCTGGCAGTCAGTTATTCGGAGGATCAAAGTGTCTCCTTCAACAAAGGCGATCTGGGTTTTTTCAGCGCCGGGCAGATGGTTCCACCGTTCGAGGATGCAGCGTTCTCGATGAAGGAGGGGGAATACACCCGCTTCCCCGCCCGGACGAACTTTGGCTATCACATCATCAAGGTGACGGGCCGCCAGCCGTACCGTGGGGCAGTCAGGGTCGCACATATCCTGAAGCGATTTTCCCAGTCGGGAGAGGATTCGCTTGTCGTGAGGGATTCCATCTGGGCGATTTACGGGAAGCTGAAGGATGGTATGGATTTCGCCGAAGCATCCCGGCTGTTGAACGATGACCAGCGTGCTGGTCCACTGGGGGGCGACCTTGGCACGTATGACCGTCAAGCATTGCCGAAGGACATCGGCGATCAATTCTACTCGATGGAGGTCGGCGACATCACCGAGCCAAACCGGCAATCCTACGGCTATCATATTTTCAAGGTCATGGAGTTCAAGGGGCTCGGAACATTCCAGGAACTGGAAAAAGAGTTGCGTCAGCAGTACCAACAAATGAGGTACACAGACGACTACCAGCGGTATCTCCATGGGCTGAAGAAAAAGTACGAGTTTAGTTTTGATGTCCCGGTCCTGTACCAACTGACGCACATGTTCGACAGTACGAAAACTTCTTCCGATTCCTTATGGAGCGAGATGGTCCCGCCCGCCATGAATCCCCGGACACTCTTTACCTATGGTGGAAAAACCGTAACGGTGGGCGACTTCATCGTGTATATCACCACATCCCAGGAATTCAAGGGCACCCGGCTCTCGGTCTCCCAGGTTGAGGAGATGGTCCAGCGGATGGTGGAAGTGAATATCCTCCAGTTCCATGCGGAGAAGGTTCCGGAACGGCATCGGGGGTTCGCGAAACTCATGGAGGAGTATCGGGATGGGATCCTGTTGTACAGGATCGAGCAGGATGAAGTATGGAAGAAACTCCCGGAGAACGACTCGCTGATGAAAGTCTATTATGAAGAGACGAAGGAAAATTACCGCTTTCCCAATCGAGTGAAATTCCTTGAGATTTTTACCGAATCGGACAGCCTGATCAAGGTCGCTCACATGGAGCTGCAACAGGGAGCAGACTTCCGTTCGGTGGCGGAAAAGTACACCACCCGTCCGGGTTTCAAAGAGAAGCAGGGACTGTGGGATTTTGTTCCATACGACGCAAACCTGGTTGCGCGGTATGCCGCGATCCTCCCTCCCGATTCCATCCCCCCACCGTTCGATCATCCCGATGGTTGGTCGATCATCCAGGTGCTTGCCAAGGATAGCGCCCGTATCAAGACGTTCGAGGAGGCTCTTCCTGACCTGCTCGGCGGTTATCAGGAGTATGCCTCGAAACGGCGCGAGGCGGAGTGGGTTGATTCTCTGAGAACAAAATACGGGGTGACCCTTCGGAAGGAACTCCTGGGGGAGGCGTTTATGAGGAAACGCAGTGCGGCCAACTGACGCCATATTGCTCGCCCTCCTGGTGTTGGCCGGTGCTGGTTGCCAGAAGGCAGAATCGCCACAGACGCCGGTCGCCCGTATCGACAACCGGACCCTGACGCTTGAAACGGTGCGCGCCCAATTGGATTCCACGCACGGCATCTCTGAAGCCCAGTTGCAGGAATTCATCCGCCGATGGATCAACAACGAGATTCTGTTTCGTGAGGCGGTGCGACGTGGGCTGGACCGGGATGAGACGGTAAACGCCCGGCTTGAAGAAGTGAAGCGACAACTGGCGATCAACGCGTTGTTGGATCAGGAAATTTACAATGAGAAGACGCTCGCCAGCTCGCCGGAAGAAGTTGAGGCGTACTACGGGGAGCATCAGAGTGAATTCACGCTTCCTGGCGATCTCGCCCTCGTGAGTTTTGTGCTGTTCTCGGACCGCGATGAGGCGAATACCTTCCGCACCGCCGTTCTGCGCGGTACCCCCTGGGGAGATGCAATGCGGGAAGTTCTTGGGGACCCCCAGGCGTCGGACCTTCTTGTGGCCCATGTTGATTCCATGTACTATACCCAAAGCACATTATTCCCCGCCGAACTCTGGCGGGTTGCGGTGGCGGCCAAACGAAGCGAACCTTCGTTTCCCATTCGAACGGATGACGGCTTTTATATCCTGATACCCTGGAAGTTGAACCGCCAGGGACAGACCCCCGATCTGGCGTACGTGGAGCAGGAAATTCGCAGCCGGCTGGCCATGGCGCGCCGGCAACGGTTGCTCACAACATTGATCGAGAACCTTCGGGCCCGGCATGCTGTTGAGATATTAGTTCAATCGGGCAGTGGGGAATCCACCGTGAAAGAAGAGGAATGAGTATGATGGTCAGAACCATTGTTGCAGGGTTCATCGTTGTGATGCTGGGGGGTACGCAGCAGCTCCATGCCCAGGTGTTGATCGACAAGGTCGCCGCGGTGGTCGACAAGGAGATCATCACGGAGAGTGACGTGGCGGAGCGGCTCGCCATGATAGCGATGCAGAACCGCCTCGACGCCGCCGACCCCGAACTGAAAAAGCAGGTTCTGGAATCGATGGTCTCGGAAAAGCTGATCCTTGCCCAGGCGATCCTGGACAGCGTCACGGTAACCGAAGAGGAAGTGACGCGTACGTTGGAGCAGCAGTTTCAGAACATCATCCGGCAAGCAGGCTCCGAACAACGTGTCGAGGAGCTGTACGGGAAGCCGGTCAGCCGGCTGAAACGGGAATACAGACCCGAGATGAAGAAGCAGTTGCTCATCCAGCGCATCCGCCAGCAGCGCGAGGCCTCGATGCTTGTCTCGCGAAGGGAGGTGGAGGAATTCTATGAGGCCTATAAGGACAGCCTGCCGTCCGTCCCGGAAGAATTGGAATTGAGCCATATCTTTTTGAAACCGAAGCCCGATACCACCCAGGAAGAAACGACCCGTCGCACGCTGACCGTCATTCGCGACAGCATTGTTGCGGGGGGTGATTTTGCGGATTTTGCCAGGCGGTACTCGCAGGATGGGAGCGCGGCCGGTGGGGGCGATCTTGGTTGGGCAAAACGGGGAGTGGTGTTCGTCCCCGAATTTGAAGAGGCGGTCTTTTCGCTGAAAGAGAAGGAAGTCTCAAAAGTCTTTAAAACCGATTTCGGATATCACATCGTCCAGTTGATCGAGCGGCGGGGAGAAACGGTGAATTCACGGCATATCCTTCTGCGTATCCAGCAGGGACCGGAGAGCGATTCCGCGGCTGTGGAGCAGCTCCGGTTATTGCGGGGGCGGGCGCTGAAAGGGGAATCCTTCGCCGAGCTCGCACGGAAGTACTCTGAGGATGAGGAGACAAAATCGATCGGCGGAGACCTCGGTCGCGTCGCGGTCGACCAACTGGAAGAGGCGTTTGCCGGCGTGGTCAAGAACCTGAAAGAAGGGGAAATCACCGAGCCGCACCGCGTACCCGTGCGCGCTTCTTACGGGTACCAGATCATTTCTGTCCGACGGCGGGTGGCGGCTCATGCCATGAACCTGCAGGACGATTATAAACGCGTGGAACAGATGGCCCTGTTCGTCAAGCGGAACCGACTCAATACGGAATGGGTGGAGGAATTGAAGAGGTCAATCTATTGGGAGATCCGGTTGTAAGGCTTCCGGAAGGCCGGGGAAGAACACCGCAGCAAACGATTCCACGACAGCAGGAAGGCGCACGTGTCAAAACAAACGAATGACGTCGAGGAGGTTCGCGCACTCGCGCAGGGGTACAGGAACATCCGCGCGGAGATTGCGAAAGTAATCGTCGGCCAGGACCAGGTGGTGGAACACCTCCTGATTGCGTTGCTGTCAAGGGGGCACTGCCTGTTGGTCGGAGTGCCAGGGCTTGCCAAGACGCTCCTGATCAAAACACTGTCGGAAGCGCTCGATCTCAAGTTCAGCCGCATCCAGTTTACGCCGGACCTCATGCCGAGCGATATCACGGGAACGGAAATCATCGAAGAGAACGTTTCCACCGGAGGAAAATCGTTTAAATTCGTCCACGGACCCGTGTTTGCCAACATTATCCTCGCGGACGAGATCAACCGCACCCCCCCAAAAACGCAGGCCGCACTGCTGGAATCCATGCAGGAACACCACGTGACGGCGGCAGGACATACGTACACCCTCGAAGAACCGTTCTTCGTCCTCGCAACCCAGAACCCGATCGAACAGGAAGGGACTTACCCACTCCCCGAAGCGCAACTCGACCGGTTTATGTTCAACCTCTGGCTTGATTACCCGTCGTTCGCCGAAGAAGTCGCAATCGTCAAGGCAACCACAAGTCCCTATCAACCCGAGCTCCGGCATGTCTTGAATGCCGGAGAGATCGTTGCATTCCAGGAACTGGTTCGACGAGTTCCGGTGGCCGACAACGTTATTCAGTTTGCTGTCACCCTCGTCAACAAGACCAGACCCCAGTCCCCCGAAGCACCGTCGTTCGTCAAGAATTGGATCCGCTGGGGAGCGGGTCCGCGCGCTTCGCAGTACCTTATTCTGGGCGCCAAGACCCGGGCGATTCTTGCGGGGAGACATACACCCGATATCGATGATGTGAAGGCGCTCGCAGGCCCGGTGCTCCGGCACCGGATTGTCTCGAGCTTTAACGCTGAAGCAGAAGGAGTCTCGACAGTGCAGATCATCGAGAAGCTGTTGGCGGCCGCCGATTGAGTGAGTCCGTCCGGGAGAGTGCGGACGTCAAATAACGAAGGATGACGATGAGAGGATTGACGAAGACGATCAGAGCTTTCCCCGCCATCCTTGCCTGCTGGTTGTTCCTGGGTGCAACCGGAGAAAGTCTCGCGCAATCACAGCGGTACTGGATTACCTTCCGCGACCGTGGCGGGGAGCAGGTGCTGCAGCAAACACGTTCCTTCGCCCACAGGCTTGGAATCACCGACCGTGCGCTATGGCGAAGAGGGAAGGTCCTGCAGCAAAACCGGCTCCTCGATGAGCTTGACCTGCCTGTCTCAGACCAGTATCTCCAACTCCTTCGTGCACAAGGACTCCGTGTTCGAGCGACCTCTCGCTGGCTCAACGCCGTCTCCGTGGAAATGAGTCCCCGTCAATTCCAATCCCTTCACACCCTCCCATGGGTTGCCTCAGTTCAGCCGGTGGCGGTCTTCAAAAAACAACGACCGGAAATTTCTCCGATCGGCCCGCCGTTCTCGCTTCAAAAACGTGGCGGGACAGCCGTTCCCGAGTACGGTACTTCCTTCGTTCAATTGAACAGTATCAATGTCGTGGAGGTCCATGCGAAAGGGATCACCGGTCAGGGTGTGATCATCGGAATGATCGACGATGGATTCAGCGAGCATCGTGTGCACACTGCCCTGCGAAATATCAACGTGCTGGCGGAGTACGATTTCATCCAGCGGGACGAAAATACAATGCGCGCGCCGGGGGAGTATTCCGGACAGGGAAACCATGGCGCCGGTACGCTCTCCGTGGTGGGGGGATATGAAGAAGGAAAACTGATTGGTGCGGCGTATGGAGCGTCCTTCCTTCTTGCCAAGACGGAAATTGACAGCGTGGAAATCCAGATCGAGGAAGATCTCTACATCGAAGGGCTTGAATGGCTGGAACGGAATGGGGCGGATATTATCTCCAGTTCTCTCGGGTACATCGATTGGTACACCTACGCCGATCTGGACGGTAAGACGGCGACCACGACGAATGCCGCGCGTATCCTTGCACGAAAAGGGATTCTCCTGGTCACAGCAATGGGGAACGAGGGAACCTATCGCAATGCGCAAACGCGGGAAACCGGCACGATGATTGCGCCCGCGGATGCCGATAGCATCCTCTCCGTCGGGGCTTCCTTTTCCGACGGGGAAAAGGCGGGGTTCAGTTCCACAGGTCCGACTGCCGACGGTCGTGTCAAACCCGAAGTCGTTGCCCAGGGCGTCAGTGTCTATGCGATGTATGGCGAAGGGGGATACACGTTTGCGAACGGAACGTCCTTCTCCACCCCCCTTGCCGCCGGCGTCGCCGCGCTGATTCTTTCCGCTCATCCCGAATTAACGCCGATGGAAGTCCGCGCGAGGATGATCTCCACCGCCCGCCCCATCGATGCGCCGGTCCCGAACAATTTTACCGGAGCGGGCATGCTCGACGCTTTGGAAGCCGTGGGGTTTATCTTCTCAACGGTGCCGGATGAATTTGTTCTGTTTCACAACTATCCCAACCCCTTTAACGCAGGGACTACCATTGTGTTCGGCGCTCCCGGTGTCCATCCCGTGGAGCTTGTCGTGTTCAACACTCTTGGACAGCGGATACGGACTCTGTTTCGCGGCGTGAGCAGGCCGGGAGAAAACCGCATCGTGTGGAACGACGGCCGGGATGATGCCGGCTCAACGGTTGCGACCGGTCTCTACCTTTATCGCCTCATCACCCCGGCCTCCGTTCTCTCCGGGAAGATGCTCTACCTGAAATAACCATCGTCGGCCGACTCTCGAGGTTCTGACGACCATCGGGCCTCTTTCAGAACTCCCCATGCCGGAAATTCATTTTACGACATCGATCAATATTCTGCTGGTTGTTGCCGGCGGCGTGGTTGCGCTCCTGCTGGCGTTGTTTGTCTACCGGTTTACCGTTCCTCCGATTTCACGTAATCTCAAAATGACACTCATCGCCCTCCGCGGGCTTGGGGTGTTTTGTATTGTTCTCCTTCTCGCCGAGCCGCTCCTTTCCCTGCTTCGCCGCACAGACGATCCTCCCACCGTGATACTCCTTGCCGATAATTCAAAGAGCATGACCCTTAGCGACAAGACTGGCGACCGGCGGACCAACGCCAGGGCTGTACTTCAGTCCTCTGCCGTTCAGAACCTGGATCGACTTGGGCATGTCCGGTACGGAATCTTCGATACCCGTACCCGGTTCCTGTCCGAAGGTCATCCGGATTCCCTGACGTTTGCGGGGGAGGGAACGGACCTCGGTCAGGCCCTGAAACGCGCAAACGAGGAAGCAGGAAAAGGCAATGTGCAGGCAATTCTTGTTGTCAGCGACGGCAATGCCACAACAGGCTCCAGCCCCTTGTTCGAAGCCGAAGAGCTCGGCATCCCTGTTTTCACGATTGGCATCGGGGATACAAGCGACCAGCAGGATGTGCTCGTGCGGAGAGTCGTCACCAACTCGATCACGTACGTCGGGAACCGGGTGCCGGTGAATGTAACCATCTCAAGCTCCGGCTACACCGGCCAACGGGTTGAGGTACTGCTTCGGGGACCTTCGGGTGTCCTCGACCGGCGAACCCTGACCCTGCAGCCGGGGACCAGGGAGTATGCGGTCTCGATGAGTTTCATCGCCGAGGAGGAAGGGACCCGCCGCATGATTGTTGAAGTATCCCAACTTCCCGGCGAGGTCTCAATCCAGAACAACCGGTCGCTGTTTTTTACAAGAGTTCTCAAAAGCAAAATGAAAGTGACCCTCGTTGCCGGCGCCCCGGGTCCCGATGTCGCTTTCATTCGGCGCGCCCTCGAGCAGGATGGCAACATCGAAGTGCGATCGTTCATCGAGCGGAAGGATGGACAATTCTATGAAGGCGTTGTCTCGGCCAATACAATCCTGGAAACGGACTGCATCGTGGCCGTCGGGTTTCCCGGACCGACCAGTTCAGAGGTTGGCATGTCTGCGATTGAAGCGGGTGTTGCGGCGGGAAAAGGACTTCTTCTGGTCATGAGCCGGACGGTCGATCTCGAGAAATTACGCAGGATGGATCCGGTCCTTCCGTTTACGGTGCAGCGCTCCTCCTTCGATGAACAGCAGGTATTTCTCTCCATCCCGGAGATGGTGCAAAACAATTCACTGTTGAAATCAACCGCATCCCCGGAAGTCTGGGCGCAACTTCCCCCGTTGTTTGTGAGCGGGGCCCACTTCAAGGCGAAACCGGAGGCGGATGTTCTGGGGCTGACGCGTGTCCAATCGGTAACGACCAACGAACCCCTCCTGGTGGCCCGCAATGTGAACCGGCGAAAAAGCGCGGCGCTCCTTGGGTACGGCCTCTGGCGGTGGTCGCTGCTTTCCGGCTCCATCCCCGGGGCGCAAACCCTTGTGGAGGAATTTTTCAGCAATACCGTCCGCTGGCTGACAACGCGGGAGGATGACCGTCCTGTCCGGGTTGCAGCGGTCAAAGAGCTGTTTGAAAATCAGGAACCGGTGGAATTCACAGGACAAGTCTACGATCAAACCTACACTCCCATCGAGGATGCAGAAATCCAGGTCAAGGTCATGCGAGGCAGCAATGAAAGCCAGCTTTCGCTCAACCCGCTGGGGAACGGCCGGTATGAAGGGGCGATCGAACAATTGGAAGAAGGGGATTACTCGTTCTCGGCGATTGTGAGCTCGGGCGGTCGTCCGCTGGCAGAGGAGCGCGGAGCATTTTCCGTCGGCGGGTCCAATGCTGAGTTTCAGGAGACGCGGATGAATGCATTGCTCCTGCAGCAACTGGCAGCCAGGACCGGGGGAAACTACTATGAGCCGTCGGCGATGGAGACGCTTGCCGATGATATTGCCGCGCTGCCGGGCTTTCGGCCGCGGGAGGTGGTCGAGTCAAGAGAGATCGAGCTCTGGAATAAAGGCTGGATGCTGGCGCTGGTCCTCACGCTTTTCGCCCTGGAATGGATTCTGCGAAAACGAAGCGGCATGCTTTGAACCATTGATCCAACAATTCCTCCAAAGGTATGCACCGAAGATTCATCCTGATGAACGTCCTGTGTTTTGCGCTCCTGTTTCTCGGAAGCGAGCCTGGCTGGGCGCAGTCCTCCGTCCGCGTTGATAGCTTTTTTGTTTCCAGTCTCGGCAGAACAAAAAGCATTACGCTCCTTCTCCCCGAATCCTACAACCCACAAGTCCTTTACCCGGTGCTCTACCTGCTGCATGGATACAGCGGTGATCACACCGACTGGATGAAGCTGACAAAGCTTGCCGTGTATGCCGGCAGGCTCCCCTTGATTATCGTCATGCCGGACGCGGAGAACTCATGGTATGTCAACTCCGCAACGGTGGAACAGGACCGCTTCGAAGACTATGTGGTGCATGATCTTCACCGTTTTATCCGGCAACGGTACCCGATCGATACGATGAAACAGGGGATTGCCGGTCTCTCCATGGGCGGGTATGGTGCGATCATGCTTGCCATGAAGCACCCGACCCGGTTTCAATTTGCAGGATCATTGAGCGGAGCTCTCAGCTATCCGGGTGCGATGGCGGATACTCTTCGTACCCCGGGACGGAACTTGCTGCCGAGCCTCCGACGGGCATTCGGTGACCAGGATGTCGATTTTCAGAATCGGCATGACGTCATGCTTCTTGCTCAAAAGACCATCCGGGATTCCCTTCCCTACTTCTACTTCGTCATCGGGACCCATGACGGGTTTCGCGATTTCCTCCCTGCTCACAGAGTCTTGACCGACACGCTCCGGTCCTCCGGGGTGCGTTATGAATACCACGAAACACAGGGCGGACACAATTGGCAATATTGGGACCGGGAGATCCAACCGTTGTTAATGATGATGAAAAGCGTTCTCGGTTTTTAATCAATTTTAGTAACTGCTCAGCATGAAAGATTGACCCACGAATCTTCACTAATCTCCGCTAATC